>DLWR01000073.1 GCA_003444795.1 Cryomorphaceae bacterium | reverse complement strand
ACCCGATTTCATGCGCGTGCTACCCGTCACAAATTCTGGGCCCACCACCACTTCCACCGGATATTCTGCCGCCAAAGCCACAGGGCTTCCGGGATTGCATACGATAGCCCCAGTGACGCATCCGGCTTGCCGCGCTGCTTGCAGTCCCCCAATGACATAGGGGGTGGTGCCGCTCGCTGCAATGCCGACCACCGCATCCTGGGCGGTAATCTGATGCGCACTCAAATCCTTCCATGCTTGTTCCGCGTCGTCCTCCGCAAATTCAACCGCCTTTCGAATGGCGCTATCCCCGCCTGCGATGAGGCCAACGACCACGCCATGGTCCACCCCAAAGGTGGGAGGGCATTCGGAAGCATCCACGATACCTAAGCGGCCGGAGGTACCCGCCCCAATGTAGAAGAGGCGTCCTCCTGTTCGCATGCCAGGCAGGATGGCGTTGACCAAAACTTCAATGGCCGGAATGGCTTGCTGAACCGCGGCGGCCACTTTTTGGTCCTCTTGATTGATGCCTTGCAACAACTCGGTGGTAGAAAGTTCTTCTAAACGGTGGTGAAGCGATTCCGATTCCGTAATGAGGGCCATAGCTAAGCGTTTTAAGCGTTTTTCGTCAGCACCGCGACAAAGTATCCATCCGAATGCACATGCTCCGGACTGATGCGAACTTCTTCCTCTAAGGTAAATTCAGGATGGGCCTTTACAAAAGACGCTACCTGAGCCTCATTCTCCTCAGGCAGGATGCTACAGGTCGCATAGACCAGTCGACCCCCTGGCTTGAGAGCGGCAGGATAGCGGTCCAAAATATGTGCTTGCAGCTCGCAGGTGCGTTCAAGATGTTCCGGTTGAAGCTTCCACTTGGTGTCCACATCGCGCCGAATCACGCCCGTACCCGAACAGGGCACATCCAAGAGCATCTTATCCGCCCAAGCCCCCTGCGCCATGACGTCTGCCGTATGCTGGATATGGCCCGTTCGCAAAATATCGATCCCCGCACGAGCAGCGCGTTTCTCCGCCTCTGACAGTTTGTAGGCCTCCACGTCCATACACAGGATTTCGCCTTGGTTCTGCATCAGGGCCGCCATGTGTAGGGCCTTACCGCCTGCCCCGGAACAGCCATCGAGAATGCGGTCGCCCGGCTTCGGATCTACATAAGGTGCAATGCACTGCGATCCCCCATCTTGCACTTCGTACCACCCGTCCTGGAAGCTACCCAAATGCTGGAGACGTGGACGCTTCGCCAAAACAATGGCCTCCGGCCGAAGGTCTGAGGCCTCGGCCTCCACCCCTTCCTGTGCCAGGCGCTCTAGCACGTCTTCGCGTGTGGCCTTCCAGGTGTTGGTACGTAGGATCACCTGAGCCGGCTGGTTCAACGCCGTTGCGAGCGCCGGCCAGCGGGCGCCGAGGGCGCCGGCCGCGCGGGCATCGAGCCATTCGGGGTAACTCTGGGCCACCCCCAAAGGGAATTCCGGCAAGGTGAGACTGCCCTCGACCTGCCAGGCCCAGTAGAGTTCGAAGAGTTCTTTAAGCTTCTTCCGTTTGAGGGTGACTTCTCCCCCTTTGAGCTCCCAAAGGAGGCGCCACCAGCGGACCATCTCATAGCTGTGTTGGGCGACGAAGGCGCGGTCGCGCGCACCCCATTTCTTGTTGGCGCGCAGGACTTTATCGACGACCCGATCGGCATACCAACCCTTGCCAAAGGACCATTCCAAGACCTCTAGGACACCAGCCACCAAATTGGGATAAGGCTTCATGGGAATTAGGCGTCGGGGTTTTGGAGGGTGTAGAGCTCCGCATAAATACCTGGGACTTGAACCAGCGAGGAATGCGTTCCTTCTTGAACCAGCACACCTTCGTCTAGCACATAGATGCGGTCCGCGAGGTGGACACAGCTCAAGCGCTGGGTGATCAGAAGGGCGGTGACGCCCGCGATGCGCTCGCGCAGACCGGACAGGATGTTAACCTCCGTGTCGGTATCCACGGCACTCAGGGCATCGTCTAGGACGAGCATGGGGGGTTGTTTGATGAGCGCACGAGCAATGCTCACGCGTTGTTTTTGGCCACCGCTCAGGGTAACGCCGCGTTCGCCCACGACGGTGTCAAATCCTTTGGGGAATCCACGAACATCCTCAGCCACATAGGCCAATTCGGCATAGGATTCAACGAGGCTTCGGTCCGCTTCCAGGGTGCCAAAGGCAATGTTTTCTGCAATGGAGTCGCTGAAGAGGAAGGCATCCTGCGGGACCGTCCCGACTGCTTTGCGCAAGGCATCTACGTCCCATTCGCGGATATCGAGTCCATCCACCAAGATGCGACCTTTGGTGGGGTCCATCAAGCGGTTGAGCAGGAGCCCCAGGGTGCTCTTGCCCGAACCCGTCTTGCCCACCACGACGATGGTTTCTCCGGGGGCAATTCGGGCTGAAAAATGCTTCAACGCCTGGATGCCGCTGTCTGGATAAGTGTAGCTGACATTCTCGAAGACAATTTCGCCCCGAATGTGCTCGGGAACGCGCGCTTCCGCCCTGTTCTGAATGGCCGGCTCCACGTGCAAGAAGTCGTTGATGCGCTGCATGGAAGCCTCAGCGCGTTGCACCATGCTCATCACCCAGCCAATGCTGGCGATAGGCCAAGTCAAGAGGTTGACGTAGTAAATGAATTCGGCAATCACGCCGGGGCTGAGACGGCCCTCAATGACACCCTGTCCGCCTACCCAAACCGCAATCAACGTGGATGCGCCCACGAGCAGGAGCATGAGAGGCATGAAGAGGGCGTTGACTCGGTAGAGGCGTTCGTTTTGTTGAAATGAACGGGAGGCACTGTCTGCATAGCGTTCCGTCTGCTCTTCTTCCAATCCGAATGCTTTCAACACGCGTAGCCCTGAAAACGTTTCTTGCGCCAAGGTGCTAATAGCGGACTGCTGTGCCTGCACGGCATGGCTGCGCTGGTTAATGAGGGTGAAAACGCGATAAATACACCAGACCAGGAAGGGCATCGGGGCCAGGGTGAGCAAGCTCAATTTGACATCCACAGAGAACATGAAAAAGAGCGTGATGCCCGTGGCGAAGGCCGTGTTCAACGTGTACATGAGGGCGGGGCCGATGTACATGCGGGTTCGGCTCACGTCCTCGCTGATCCGGTTCATCAAATCGCCGGTGCTATTTCGGCGGTAAAAGGCCAAATCTAACTTCTGGTAATGCGCATAAATCGCATTCTTCAAATCGTATTCCATGTGACGCGACATGACGATCAGCGTTTGGCGCATGAGGAAGGTGAACAAGCCCTTGATAATGCTCAATCCCAATATCAGGGCCGAATACAGGATCAGCGCGTGCTTCAAGTCTAGGCTGCGCTCGGTGTTTGAGGCTCCTTGGCCCGAAATGGCTGCCGCCACCTCATCAAAGGCCTCGCGGATGTACACAGCCGGGAAGACCGAAAAGGCCGAGGATAAAAGGACAAAAAAGACACCGCTGAGGAGGAGCCATTTGTAGCGCCAGAAGTAGGGGTTAAGCGTCCACAAGGCTTTCATGGGATAAAGGTACGGCGGTGCGTACCTTTACCCATATGAAACCCGCTGAACTGCCTTCACATCCTCATATTGCCGTCATTGGCTTGGGCTATGTGGGCATGCCTCTTGCCTTGGAGTTTTCCAAGCATTACCCCGTTTTAGGCTTTGATATTAAGTGCGCCCGTGTCGAAGAATTAAACCGCAGCGAAGATTCCACGAAAGAAGCAGAACCAGTGGCCATTCAAGCAGCCCTAGATCGTGGGATTCGATTCAGCTGCGCCAAGGACGATCTGGCACAAGCCAATGTCTACATTGTCACGGTTCCTACCCCGATTAATTCCTCCAATGCCCCTGATTTAAACCCCTTACTAAGTGCCTCCAAAACCATTGGCGGCTACTTGAAAAAGGGAGATGTGGTGGTCTACGAGTCTACCACCTATCCCGGCTGCACGGAAGACGATTGCGTTCCGGTATTGGAAGCAGTTAGCGGATTAACGTTCAATGAGGATTTCTACTGCGGATACAGCCCTGAGCGCATCAACCCAGGGGACAAAGTCAATACCCTTACAACCATCAAAAAGGTGACCTCCGGTAGCACGCCTGCTGCCGCGCAGTTTGTCGATAGCCTTTACCGAACGATTATCACTGCGGGCACCCATTTGGCCCCGAATATGAAGGTAGCCGAAGCGTCTAAAGCCATTGAAAATGCGCAACGCGACGTGAACATTTCCTTCGTGAACGAGCTGTCCCTCATATTTGACCGAGTGGGCATCGACACACGCGATGTGTTGGAAGCGGCCGGCACCAAATGGAACTTCTTGAAATACAGTCCAGGCTTGGTTGGCGGCCATTGTATTTCGGTGGACCCCTACTACCTCGCCCACAAGGCAGAAAGTTTAGGGTATCACCCGGCAGTCATCCTTAGTGGACGGCGCGTGAATGACTCCATGGGCCTCTTCATTGCCAGTAAGGTTGTTAAGCTGCTTATATCCGAAGGAAAGACGGTTAAGAATAGTCGCGCGTTATTGCTTGGGGTGACCTTCAAGGAAAATTGCCCAGATATCCGCAACACGAAAGTGGTCGATATTCGACATGAACTCATGCAATTCGGGTTAGAAGTAGATACCTATGATCCCTGGGCAGATAGTCATGAGGTAAAGGA
>DLWR01000071.1 GCA_003444795.1 Cryomorphaceae bacterium | reverse complement strand
TTGAAGCGCCGCCCAATACCGGGCGGCGCTTTTTTTTGCTCCATTTTAGCGCCCCTGCCAAAACACCTAGTTGCGGGCGCTACTTTTGATCCATGGCTCTTCCCACCCTTGACGAACTGCGCCAAATGGCCCCTTCCGCCCTGCAAGGGGTGGCTGATGCTGCACGTGCCTTTGTGCGCGCTGAAACCTCGGAAAAGGCGGGGCACTTAGCTTCCAGCCTGGGCGTAGCTGAGTTGACGGTTGCCTTACACTATGTGCTGCAAACTCCGGAGGACCTCCTGATTTGGGATGTGGGGCATCAAGCCTACATCCACAAAGTTCTCACGGATCGCGCCGAAGTTTTTCGCCAAAATCGCCAACCCGGAGGTCCAAGCGGCTTCCCTAAGCGCGACGAATCACCTTTCGATGCCTACGGCACCGGTCATTCCTCCACCGCCCTCTCCGCCCTGTTGGGGATGGCGCGCGCTGACGCCCTGAAAGGCGTCGCGCGGCAGCACGTGGCCGTTGTGGGGGACGGCGCATTCACGGGGGGCATGGTGTTCGAGGCCCTAAATGATGCCGGGGCACGAAAAGATCAGGTCCTACTGGTGTTGAACGACAATGGCATGGCCATCGAAGAGAATGTTGGGGCCCTGCACGAAAACGGCCACTACCAAGCCTTGGTGGAGTCGCTCGGGTGGACCTATGCGGGTCTCGTGGACGGACATGCCCTGGAAGATTTGGTGGATGCGCTGAAGCAAGGCTTGGCCCAACACGGACCTACCGTGCTCCATGTGAAGACCAAGCGCCCAAGTCTTCAGGAAATTGGATTGAGAGAGGGACAGCCCGGACCGCGGCATTTTCAGGCCCAATTTGCGGCCCATTTGCAGGCGCTTGCCGGAAAGGACGATCGCGTGGTAGCCTTGACGGCCGCCATGGCTCCGGGTTGTAGTTTGGACCGTTTCCGCGAGGAATTTCCCACGCGCTTTTTTGATGGAGGCATTGCTGAAGGACATGTAGTTACCCAAGCGGCAGGCATGGCCGCAGCCGGTTTGCGCCCCGTTGTCAATTTGTACAGCACCTTCTCGCAGCGCGCCGTGGATCAATGGATTCATGATGTGGCGCTCCAAAAATTGCCCGTCATTCTATGTTTGGACCGGGCAGGCATCGTGGGCGAGGATGGCGGCACCCACCACGGCGTCTTTGACCTGGCCTTGTTCCGATCTATTCCTCATACGGCTATTTGGGCCCCGCGCAATGGCGATGCTCTGAAGGAGGCCCTTGACGAGGCCTTGGCCTATGGCGGACCTTCCATTATTCGCTACCCTAAGGGCACGGAACCTGAATTGCCAGAGGCCTTGGAGCGCCGGGGGCGCATGGATATTCTGCAATGGGGCACGGGGACCGTCCATTTTTGTTTGGGCCCTGTGGTGGCGCATGCACTAGCTGAGGCCAAATCCACCGAAAGTGTGGTGGACCTTCGGATGGCCAAGCCCATTAATCCTGAAATGCTCGCCTATTTCGCGAAGAATCACTACCGATGGATGGTCTGGGAAGATGGGCAAGCCTTGGGCGGCGTGGGGGCGGCATTGAGCACTTGGCTCGCTGAAAATGCCATTCCCAATGTGCAATGCATTCGCCGGAGCTATCCGGATCAATTCATTGGGCATGGCCCCAGCGAAACACTACAAGCGGAATTTCGGCGAAAAGGGGGCAATCGTTAGAAGCCCAAAGCCTCCCGAGTTCGCGCAAGAGTCGCTTGCGCCACAGGGCGAGCTTTAGCGGCACCCACCGCTAGGGCATCATAGACCGCTTGAGGGTTTTCCATGTAGGCGTCAAAGCGGGCGCGCTCTTCTGCAAATACGTCCAGCAACACGTTCAACAGTGCCGTTTTGGCGTGGCCATAGCCATAGTTGCCCGCGCGGTAGTTGGCTTCCATTTCTGCGACTTGGGTAGGACTAGCCACCAAACGGTAGAGCTTCACAACATTGCATGTGTTGGGATCCTTGGGCTCCTCCAAAGGCGTGGAGTCCGTAACTATGGACATAATTTGCTTCTTGAGCGCCTTTTCGGGAAGGAAGATGTCAATGACGTTGCCGTAGGACTTTGACATTTTCTGCCCGTCGGTTCCCGGGATGGTCATCACCGCTTCGTCAATGCGCGCTTCGGGAATAACAAAGGTTTCGGTTCCTGTTTGGCGGTTAAAGGTCTCCGCTATATCCCGAGTCATCTCCAAATGCTGGCGCTGATCCTTCCCAACTGGCACCAGGTGGGCATCGTAGAGGAGGATGTCCGAAGCCATGAGAACGGGATAATCAAAGAGACCTGCATTGACATCGGCCAAACGGTCTGACTTGTCCTTGAAGCTGTGCGCATTGGCCAGCATGGGATAGGGCGTGAAGCAATTGAGGTACCAGGTGAGCTCAGTGCATTCGGGCAGATGGCTCTGCGCGTAGAAAACCACTTTTTCAGGGTCTAGGCCGCATGCCAACCAAGCAGCAGCGGTGGCTAAAAGATTTTCCTTTCGGGCGACCGGATCTTTGACCGTCGTCAAAGAGTGCAAGTCGGCAATGAATAGGAAGGCGTCATTTTTGGGGTCATTCGCCAGTGCGATGGCCGGTTTAATTGCGCCAAGCACATTGCCCAAATGTTGACGTCCCGAACTTTGTATTCCCGTTAAAATGCGTGCCATACCGTAAAAGTAGGACGCAGAATCGGGTGTTACCTAGTGTTTACTCAATTTGTCGGCCCAACCAAAGAGAACGCACGCCTTGCTGCATGCCCGAAGGCTGGTCGAGTTCAAAGATTTGGTGCTTCAAAACAACGTGTTCGCGCTCGGGCACCGCAGAGTTTGAGGTCCATTGTCCATCGTGCTGGACGCGAACTTCCACGGGAAGTCCATCGGGTAGAGGCCCCGCCAGGCTGGAAAGTTGTGCGGCATCAAAGGAGACTAAATCGCCCTTTTCCACGGCAAAGGGCAATGGGCCTTTCACCTTTTTCACCACTTTGGCACCTCTTAGAGGCAGCCAGGAAAGTTTGAGGTTCTTGGATTTGGTCGGGTTGATGGGCAGGGAACGGATTTCGTCGTGCACATAATCGAAGCCTGCATAGGCCAAGTTGCGCTTCAAGGGCAAGGCTTCGGTGCCTCGCACATAGCGGTTGAAGAAGTCCATTAAATCCGGGTGCACTTCTCCTACAAAGACCTCAAAAAAGGTAGCCTCATCAAACGACTGAGTGGCCCCATAGCGCGCATTGAGGGTGGTGATCACGTCCAGCAATGTCTTTTCGCCTTGGGTGAGGTGCATGATTTCCAAATCCAAGAGAGCGGCCATCACAGCGCCACGCTGATAGACCTGTCCGTATTGCTTCTTCCAAGGTTTTTCCAACACATTGGCACTCATTTCCGTGAAAGCCATTTTTTCCGTGGGGTAACGGCTGGCCGAACGGATTTTCCTTTCAAGTAAGGACTGGATATACGCTTCTTCGGTCATCACCCCACCCTGGACTTGGGAGAGGCCTGCAAAGTATTCGGTCACCCCTTCGTACAACCACAAATGCTGTGACATCACCGGATCGGCGTAATTGAATTGACCAATGAACTCCGAATGCAAGCCTAGCGGAGTGAGAATGTGTAGAAATTCATGGATGCAGACGTCTTTGATCTGGTCTAACACCAAATCGTTGCCAAAGTCGGGCAAGAAATACGTGGAGGAGTTGCCGTGCTCTAGGGCGCCAAACCCTTGACCAACAATCTGGCGCAGGAGCTTAAAGGCCTTGCCAACTTGAATATCGCCTTCAATCAAGCTTTGAAACTCTGTATAGTCTTTGATGTAGAAGAGGAAAGCGTAATTGTCCACAGGAAGTTCCCCGCCCAAGAAGTGCGCGATGGCCTCCATGGAGACCCTGACCTCGTCGTAAATGGCAGCGCTCAAGGGGCGGCCGCTCTCGCTGTAGACACTCAAGGTGACTTTACAGTTGGCTACGTAAAAACTGGTGGTGTCCGGCACCGTGACCATGATGGGGCAATCCATCAAGTGGTGGTAGTCACGCGCTTTAAAGGACTGGATGCGGTTGTCTCCTAAGTACATGGCGGGCCCCTGCTCGACCTGACTGGGGAGGGCACTTACCCCTAGCATGTTTCCAGGATAGTGTAGGTGCACATCCACCGGTTCCTGCTCATAGCCTGGGAAGTAGCCAAAAAAGCCGGCATTGTTCAGCAAGAAATTCTCGCGATCCGCAATGTTGGTGCCCGCAGGTTCAAAGATGTGATTCTTACGGACGCGCGCATCGTAGGTATCATCAACACGGTAAGTTATGCGATCGGGCAAGGCGCTCAGCTTGAAGGTGTTTTCGCCTTTTTTACGCACTTTAATTCGGCTTCCATCGGCTTTAAACGCCTCCAAGCCTTTGATGTATTTGCCATAATCCTCCGTTGCATAGGTGCCTGGAATGGTTTTGGGAAACTGCCAAACGATGGGCGCATCCTCTAGATCATCGGGTATAGCTTCCCAATGCACTTCGGCCGTTACTTGTACTTGGTCAGCACCAAAAACCCGCAGCAAGTCCGCATGATAGGTAATGAAGGGGGTTTGGGCCGCAAGAGATGAAGCGGCCGCCACGAGCATGGCTGAGAAGAAAATACGCATGGGGCT
>DLWR01000023.1 GCA_003444795.1 Cryomorphaceae bacterium | reverse complement strand
TGATGTCCACCTGAAAGGGGCCAAAGTCGCCATAGAATTCGCGGGCTACGTTGATGTCCGGGTGCCAGCCATCCGTGTCGTAAACGACCATTTTAGGATACCATTGTGTAAAGCTGTACGCAATGTCTTCGGGATTGTCCCGGCCAGCGCGCTCTACCAATTTGGGGATGCGCGTGGTGTAGGTCATGTGAAAAGACACGGTTTCTCCAGGCTGAATGTGCCTAGGCAATTTGGCGTGAAGGATGGTCTGATCCACCGTAAAGGACAGGGGCTCCCCGTTAAGGGTCAAAGACTGAATGATTTGCTCGCCGTACTCATCTGGAGCGTAGTTCTCCACCTTGTCGCCGATGGCGCGGTCGGGGAACTTGGTGGGAATATTGGCCATGTTGGACAGCATGCTACCGGGCTGAAAGGCGTTCCAGTAGAGGTGAAAAAACACTTCATGCAGTGCATCTGGGCTGTTGTTCGTGTACTGCAGGCTCAAATCCCCCGCGAGCTGATGCTTCTTGTCGTCCAAATCCACTTGGATATGGTAGTCAACGGCTTGCTGCCAATACTGTGCAAAGCCGGGAAGGCTGCAGAGGGCCAAGAGAGCGACAAAAAAATGCTTCATGCGAGAATTAGTCGTTTAAGGGACGGGTATGGGCCAAACGTGGGCCTTTTTCGGTGAGTTCGAGGGTGCAGGTTTCGTTTTCCGGGTCGTGTTCCAAAAATAAGCGATACCCCTGCTGGGCTGCTTCTGTTAGAATGGCCTTCTTTTCGCCCAGGGTCAAAAGGGGGCGCGTGTCGTAGCCCATGACATAGGGTAAGGGGATATGCCCCACGGAGGGCAGGAGGTCGGCCATAAAGACGATCTGTTCCCCGCGGTACGGCAGGATTGGGCACATTTGAGCATCGGTGTGACCATTGACCACAAAGGTGTCAAAGCCTAAAGGGGTGCTCACGCGTTGCTCGCCTTCCGGCGCATCGATCCATGCGAGCTGCCCGCTTTCCTGCCAGGGCAATATGTTCTCCGCGAGGAAGGAAGCTTTTTCACGGGCGTTGGGTTCGGTCGCCCATTTCCAATGGCGCTCGTTGGTCCAGTAGGTCGCTTGTGCGAACGCGGGACGAAGTCCTTTTTCTGTGCGTTCCACCGCGCCCCCTACGTGGTCAAAATGCATATGGGTGAGAAAAACATCCGTGATGTCGCTGCGCTGGAATCCAAGTGCCTTCAGGTTGCTGTCCAAGTTGTCCGTACCATGCAAGTGGTAGTGGCTAAAGAATTTATCGTCTTGCTTGTTGCCAATGCCTGTGTCGACCAGGATGAGTCGGTTGCCGTCCTCAATAAGCAGCGAGCGCATGGCCCAGGTGCACAAATTGTTCGCATCCGCAGGGTTGGTCCGCTGCCAAAGTTGCTTGGGCACCACCCCAAACATGGCCCCGCCGTCCAGCTTGAAAAATCCGGTGTTAAGACTGTGAAGGTTCATAGAACGAAACTAAATAAGAAAGGGCCGTCCCCCGACGGCCCTCCCCAACCTAAACTTACAAACGAATCTAAACGCTGAGTTCGTTGTATATGGGATTCCAAAAGCTGTGCCAAATGCACGCTGGGGCGGTTACTTTTTTCGCTTGGCCCGGAAAAATTCGGTCATTAAATCCCCGCAGACCTCTGCTTCAATTCCCGTAGTGACCTGAGTTTTTGGATGAAATTGTCCCCCCATGGTGCGGAATCCGCGCTTCTCGTCGCTGGCTCCGTAGACGATTCGGCCAATCTGTGACCAAAAGAGCGCTCCAGCGCACATGCTGCAAGGCTCTAGGGTGACATACAAGGTGCAATCCGGTAGGTACTTTGCCCCTAGGTAATGCGAAGCGGCGGTGATCGCCTGCATTTCTGCGTGAGCGGTGACGTCGTGGAGCTGTTCGGTCAGATTGTGGCCTCGAGCGATTATCTGGTTGTTGCTCACCACAATAGCCCCCACAGGCACCTCGTCTGCCTCGTAGGCTTTGAGCGCTTCCCTAATGGCTTGGCGCATGAAATAAACGTCGTCAAACTCCATGGGGATAAAACTACGTAGCCCCACCGGCTTTTTTACCTTTGCACTTCATTTCACGATCATGTACCGTACTCATACTTGCGGCGAACTGCGCCTTTCTCATGCGGGTCAAACCGTTACCCTCAGCGGCTGGGTCCAGCGCCGTCGCGACTTTGGAGGCATGTCCTTCATCGATCTGCGCGACCGCTATGGCCTAACCCAGCTAGCATTCAACGAGGGTGTGGACCCTGCGATGTTGGAGTTGGCTCGCAGCGCACAGCGCGAGTTTGTGGTTCAGGCTACCGGCAAGGTGGTTGAGCGTGAAAACAAAAACCCCAACTTGCCCACCGGCGAAGTGGAAATTTGGGTGACCGAATTCAAGGTCCTCAATGGCGCCAAAACGCCCCCCTTTACCATCGAAGCGGAAACAGATGGCGGCGAAGAGTTGCGGATGAAGTACCGCTACCTGGACATTCGCCGCGCGCCTGTTCGGGAAAAACTTTTGCTGCGCAACCGCATCAACATGTCCGTCAGAACCTACCTCAACGAGCTGGGATTCGCCGATGTGGAGACCCCATTCTTGATCAAAAGTACCCCCGAAGGTGCCCGCGACTTTGTGGTGCCCTCTCGCGTTCACCACGGACAGTTCTACGCCCTTCCACAGTCCCCCCAGACCTTTAAGCAGCTCTTGATGGTGGCCGGTATGGACCGCTACTACCAAATTGTGCGCTGCTTCCGCGACGAGGATTTGCGTGCGGATCGCCAGCCCGAATTCACGCAGATTGACTGCGAAATGGCCTTTGTGGAGCAGGAAGACATCCTGCAAACCTTTGAAGGCTTGCTCAAGCACGTCATCCGCGATGTGCATGGCTTAGAGGTGGGTGAAATCCCACGAATGACCTACGACGATGCAATGCGCTTGTATGGAAACGACAAGCCGGACATCCGCTTTGGAATGACCTTCGTCGAACTCAACGACCGCGTCAAAGGCAGCGGTTTCCCCGTATTTGACAACGCTGAATTGGTGGTGGGCATCAAAGTAGATGGATGCGCTCACTATACCCGCAAGCAATTGGACGCCCTCACCGACTATGTGAAATACCCACAGCTGGGTATGTCTGGCCTCATTTGGATGAAAGTCGACGAGCAAGGTCAGGTGAGTTCCAGCGTCAACAAGTTCTTTGACGAAGCGGCCCTCACGGGATGGGCGGAAGCTTTCGGCGCCGCGGCCGGTGACTTGGTGCTCGTTCTTGCAGGCAACGCCAACAAGACCCGAAAGGCCTTGAGCGAACTCCGCATGCACCTTGCCCAAGAATTGGGATTGCGCAAATCCGATGAATTTGCCCCTTTGTGGGTCCTGGACTTCCCGCTGCTTGAATGGGACGAAGAGTCTGGTCGCTGGTTTGCCATGCACCACCCCTTCACCAGCCCCAAGCCCGAAGACATCCCCCTGATCGACAGCGATCCTGGGGCCGTTCGCGCCAATGCCTATGACTTGGTCCTCAACGGCAACGAAATCGGTGGCGGCTCCATCCGAATCCACGACCGCGCCCTTCAGCAGCGCATGTTTGACCTGCTTGGATTCAGCAAAGAAGAGGCATTGGAGCAGTTTGGCTTCCTCATGAATGCCTTCGAATATGGCGCACCTCCCCACGGCGGAATCGCCTTTGGCTTTGACCGCTTGGTGGCCTTGATGGGCGGGGATGAGGTCATCCGCGACTACATCGCTTTCCCCAAAAACAACGCGGGCCGCGACGTCATGATTGATGCGCCTTCACACATCAACCCTGCACAGCTAACAGAATTGTCCTTGGGCATTAGCCCACAACAGCCTGCATGAAGCACACGCTGCAACTTTGGATCAGGCGCGTTCTGATTTGGCGGGCTCAGCACCTGCCCATGCAGCACTTCATTTTTGTTCTGAGCATACTTACGGGGCTGGTTTCGGGCTTAGTGGCCGTGGTTCTGAAGAATTCCACGCATGCCATCCAGGCATGGATTCGGTCCGAACGCTTTGAGGACTACTACCAACTCTACTACTTCGCGTTTCCCCTCATCGGCATCTTGCTCACCGTAGCCTTGGTCCGGGTTTTCAAGCTCCGAGCAGGCGAGGGTATTCCGTCGGCCATTGAAGCCATTTCTCGCCAAGGCGGCATCATCCCGCGCTCCCGCATGTATACCTCCTTCTTGACGTCGGCTGTGACGGTAGGGTTTGGGGGATCTGTTGGGCTGGAAGGGCCCGCAGTAGGCACCGGATCAGCCATTGGCTCCAACCTGGCGCGATGGATGCGTCTAGGTTTCAAGCAGCGCATCCTCCTCATCGCCTGTGCGACGGCGGGTGCCATCTCCTCCATTTTTGGCGCACCAGTGGCGGCTATAATCTTCACGTTGGAACTCTTCAGCATAGACCTCACCCTGAGTTCCCTGGTTCCCCTGCTTCTGGCCTCCGCCACAGGCGCCTTGACCGGTTTGATGACCAGCGATGGGAGCAAGCTTTTCTATGCGGAGGGCATTGAAGCCTTTGACCCCATTAACCTGCCCTATTACTTGCTCCTCGGGGTGGCCTGTGCATTGGTTTCCTTGTACTTCAAGCGGGTTTTTGCCCTGTCGGGGCGCCTCGTGGTACGTTGGAACAATCCATGGGCGAAGGCCATGACTGGGGGCGTGCTGCTGGGGGCCCTCATTTTTGTGATGCCCCCGCTCTACGGTGAAGGATTTGGCACTATCCAGGCCGCACTGAAGGGGGACGACTGGTCTATCCTATCGCAAAACTGGCTGGGCGTTGAAGCAGGGAACTTGCTCATGGGCATCGGCTTACTGATCGGCCTCTTGCTACTCAAAGTCACCGCCGCCTCCTTGACCGTACACGCAGGAGGTGTGGGTGGCATGTTTGCGCCCACGCTCTTCATGGGAAGTATTCTCGGTCTCATTTTTGTGCGAAGCCTCGAATTTGCCGGCATTGAAGGTTTGCCAGTCGTGCACTTTGTCTTGATCGCTATGGCGGGCTTGATGGCGGGTACCATGCACGCCCCTTTGACGGCCATCTTTATGATTTCCGAAATTGGCGGCGGCTACCCCCTCATTCTGCCCTTGATGATGACCTCCGCGCTGTCGTTCTTCTTAACGCGCAGCTGGGATCCAAACAGCATCTACACCGAATACCTCTCACAGCGCGGCCGGCTCTGGATCCAGTCCAAAGACAAGGCTGTCCTGACCCTATTGGACATGGACGATGCGCTCGAACGCGATTTGGAAACCCTAGAACCCGACAGCCCCTTGCACGAATGCCAAGCCGCACTCGCCCGATGCAAGCGAAATTTGGTGGCCATCCTCGAAGATGGACGCATGGTCGGCTACATCACTTGGGAGGATATCTGGCGGGCACAACGCGAGGAGCATCAGGAAGAAATCAACGCCAAAGATGCTATGAAGTCCGCCCCGGCCCGCGTTCAGTATGGCGACCCTATGGATCTGGTGCTCAGCCAAATGGAGAAGACAGGTATGTGGTATCTACCCGTATACCACGACGGCCAATGGTTGGGTTTGGTGTCCAAGACCAAGCTCTTTGAAGCCTACCGAAAGCAAGTGCAGGATCTCAGCCACGAAGGCTAAATGCCCTCCATCGTTGGCACAATGCCCCTACTTTAGAAGCACACAGAGAAACAAGTGCAGGAGGGTCGGGGTTATATTTGAGGACCGGGGGGCATACGTCCCCCTTTTTACTGAACTCTTTATGCGCCGCATGTCTCTACATCTCCGCTTTTCTGCTCTTGCCTTCGCTGTTCTGAGCGCCGCCACATTGTCCGCTCAGAGCCCTCTGAACGAGGAGATTCCCTATGTTGAAATGATGAACGATCCCAGCGTGAATTTTTACGATGTGGTCGATGCCTTCAATGAATATTGGGAAGGCAAATCTGTCGAAAAAGGAAGAGGCTGGAAGCAGTTCAAGCGTTGGGAAGCTTTTATGGAGCCCCGCGTATACCCCAGTGGCAATCGACCTGCTCCTCAGTCCCTTTACCAGGGCTACCTATCTGGAGTCCAAGGAAGCGCTTCGGCCTCTACAGGGGGCCTGGGCAATTGGAGCATTGTTGGGCCTTTTGACGGCAACTTCCTCAACGGCATTGGACGTGTCAACGTTATTGCCTTTCACCCCACTCAGCCAAACACCTTGTTTGCGGGTGCACCAGCGGGTGGCTTGTGGAAGTCTACAGACGACGGTTTGACGTGGTCGACCAACACAGATTTGCTGCCGAATCTTGGCGTTTCGGCCATTTTGATCGACCCTACCAATCCATTGGTGATGTACATCGGCACGGGCGACCGCGATGCGGGTGATACCTATTCTTTGGGCGTCATGAAGTCCACCGATGGCGGCCTCACATGGAATCCCACCGGGTTGAGCTTCAACTTGACGCAATCCGCGCGCATTGTGGGTATGGCCATGCACAAAGACAGCACGCACCACTTGGTGGCAGCCACTCGAAACGGAATTGTTCGCAGCTTAAACGGTGGCGCTACCTGGACCACTGAAGCGGGAGGTACCTTTGGTTGCCTCGTTCAAGTCCCCGGCACGAACAAGCTTTTTGCTGGCACCAGCAGCAATGGCCGCATTTGGATGTCCACCGACTTTGGTGATACCTGGACCATGGTAACCAGCGGTTTGCCCATGAATGCAGGTCGTGTGGAATTAGCCACCACGGCGAACGACACCAACTACGTCTATGCCTTATATGGCGCCAACAACAACGGCCTGTATGGCGTATACCGAAGCACCAATGGCGGTACCACGTGGACTCAGCGTCACGGGGCAAGCCCCAACCTCCTGGACTGGAGCACAAACGGTTCTGGATCCGGCGGCCAGGCCTGGTATGACTTGGCCATCGCCGTCTCCCCGCTCAACAAAGACATCGTTCTCACTGGGGGTGTAAACGTTTGGCGCTCCAACAACGGCGGTTCCAGTTTTGCATTGAGTGGCCATTGGTATGGAGGAGGTGGCGCCTCCTTTGTGCATGCAGACCATCACTGGATGACCTTTAAACCGGGCACCAGCCAAGTGTATGCAGGCTGCGATGGCGGCGTCTACAAATCTGCCAACGGTGGCATGAACCAAAGTTGGGTTGCGCGGAACCAAGGCCTCTCCATTACGCAGTACTACAAGATTGGTACAACCGAAGCAGATACCCTTTTGACCATAGCCGGTTCCCAAGACAATGGCACCCACCTGAACGACAACGGCTGGGACAAAGTGGGCGGCGGAGATGGCATGGACTGTGCGATTTCTGCGTCTGATGGCAATACCATGTACCGCTCGATTTACTACGGTGACTTTGACAAATCCACCAACCGCGGCATCACCTTCAATGCTCCTTTCAACCTCCCTCCAGCGGGTACCGGTAATTGGGTCACGCCCTTCTTGGCAAGCCGAATCAACTCCAACACCCTCTACGCCGGATTCACCAAGTTGTGGAAATCCACCAATGCGGGAAGCAGTTTTACGGCTACAAGTGCCAACAACATTCAAGGTTCGAGCAACATTGACTGCATTGCTGAGGCGGTGAGCAATCCAAACGTCCTGTACGTAAGTATTGATGAGCGTCTTTTCTACAGCAATGATGGTGGCCAAACCTGGACCTGGATTACCTCCAACGTGGGCTCCAGCACGGTAATTACAGGCATCGCCGTTGACCCTACCGATGAAAATCACGTGTGGATCAGCAAGTCGGGCTACTATGCCGGCACCAAAGTCTATGAAACGTTCAATGCAGGCGGCGCCTGGTACAACCGCAGCGGTAGCTTGCCAAATATTCCCGCCAACTGCATTGCCATCCAGCCCAACAGCAATGGCCTCGTGTACATAGGTACAGATCTGGGTGTTTACTACCGCGATGCGTCTATGTCCGATTGGGTCCCCTTCATGAAAGGCCTTCCCAACACGATTGTCAACGACATAGAAATTTTGTCGAATGCCGGTAAGATTCGAGTAGGCACCTACGGCCGAGGAGTCTGGGAAAGTCCCCTGGCCACCTTCTTCCAGGAGCGCCCCGAAGTGGATTTCAGCACCTCCCACCAAGCCCTCTGCAGCACCTCGGATACTGTCACATTGACCGACGCATCGAGCAACTACCCCACCGCATGGAGCTGGACCATCTATCCTCAAACTTTTACTTATGTCAATGGCAGTAGTTCAAGCGACTCGGATCCGCAAGTCGTCTTCACCGCCAATGGTCGCTACACGGTTCAATTGGTCGCAAGCAACGCCTATGGCAGCGACACGCTCACGCGCATTTCGTACATCCACGTGGGCGGCATTCAGGTTCCCGCGGGAGAGCAATTTGACAATCATCCCTTGGATGGTCGTTGGAGTACGGTTAACCCCGATTTTGGCCAAGGTTGGAACATCTCCTCCGTGGGCAGCCAATATGCCTATAGCGCTGTTTTTGAAGGCTTTGGCTATGGTAGCACGGGGCAAAAGGACGATTTGATTTCTCCCCCTTATTTGGTTGACTCTGTAACCACTCTTGTATACGATTTGGCCTACCGTCCCTTGACGGGAGCAGCGTCCGATACCTTGAACATCTACATCAGTTCGGATTGTGGTAGCACCTGGAATTTGCTCCGCCAGTATGTGGAGACGGGCAACAACAGCTTTGCCACGGGTAGCGCGATCACCACGGCATTTGTGCCTAGTTCAAGCAGTGACTGGAACCGAGACACCATCCAGCTCGCAGGATATTCCGGCCAAGTGCGCTTCAAGTTTGAGGCCATTAGCGGAAACGGCAACAACATATACTTGGACTGGCTCCTCCTTTTGACTCCAAATGTGGCAGCGCCAGTAGCGGATTTCTTTAGCGATACCACCACCTGTGTGAATAAGTCTACCTCCTTCTATTTCTCAGGAACAGGTCAAGGGGTAAGTTTCTCCTGGAGCTTCCCAGGCGGTACCCCATCAACGTCTACCTCCTACAACCCGAAGGTTAGCTATGCCACTGCAGGGGTGAAAAATGTGAGTTTGACCGTCACCAATAACCAAGGAAGCGCTACGGTGTCCAAGACGAGCTACCTCAGTGTCGCCAGCTTGTCGACGCCAAGTGTTAGTATCAGCGCAAATACCGCAACCGCTTGTCTCGGAGATACCTTGACCTTTACAGCCAGCCCGGTAAATGCGGGTTCCAACCCGGTCTACACCTGGAAGGTGAATGGACAACAGCGCGGAGGAAACTCGGCCAGTATCGATTTCTTCACCTTGAATACGGGAGATAGCGTTCGCTGTGTGGTGACATCTTCGGAAGATTGTGCGGCACCTAAGAAAGTTTCCTCCAACACGATCATCGCAAATATCTTGCCCCTACCCGTAGTGACGGCAGGTACGTATTCAGCTGTTTGCGTCGGTAGTGCCCCCATCAATTTGAGCGGCACGCCTGCGGGTGGCGTATTCAGCGGCACGGGAGTCAGCAATGGCCAATTCTTGCCAACGACTGTTGGTCAGGGAACCTACACCATTACCTACACGTATATGAATACCAATGGCTGTGTGAACAGCGCTACGTCCACCATCCAGATCTTAGCTGCCCCCAACGTATTCCTCAACTTCAACGTGGATGAGGTTTGTGCAGCCGATGCTCCATTTGCCCCTTCAGGGGGATATCCTGGAGGTGGTAGCTATGAATTGGATGGGAATCCGATCACCCAAATTCAACCCAGTACCCTGACTTTGGGCTGGCACTACCTCACCTATGTGTATTCGAATAGCACCTGTACGGCTGAGCGCACGGATAGTTTTGAAGTGAAGGCCGCTCCTCCTGTTCCCACCGTTCAAGTGTTTGGCGGAGACTCGCTCTACTGTCCACAGGCAGCAAGCGGCTGGAACATTCAATGGCTGGATGCCAACCTGAATGCCATCAGCGGAGCGACCAACCCTTGGTACGTACCGACAGCTCCTGGCACTTTCTATGCTCAATTGAAGCTTGGCTTGGGATGTTTCCCCACCTCCAATCCGATCGCTGTAACATCCATTGATGAGTGGGAGGTGAACGCCTTGCACCTTTCCCCCAACCCGAGCCATGGATGGGTAGAGCTACTCACTGCAGTACCTGCGGGAGAAGCTTATACCCTTCGTTGGTTGGATGCCTCTGGGGCGGTGCTCCAAGAAGAAGCCCATACCGGTACGGGCCAAGTGCAAACGCACCGCTACGACTTAGGCGCATGGCCCAATGGGGTCTATGTCCTGGAGCGTCGCTCGGCAACGGGAGCTACCGTTACCCAGCGAATGGTAAAGTATTAATGCTGACCTCCCTACATGAACACAAAAAACCCCGCGAGTTCCTCGCGGGGTTTTTCATTTAGGGGAATATTCTCTTGCCTTAGGCCGTAACCATGTGGTTCAGCAGGCTGTTGAACAGGGCCAACCCATCGGTGTTGAGGAGGTTTTCATCCGCCGCGCGCTCAGGGTGAGGCATCATTCCCATCACATTACGTCCTTCGTTGCAAACGCCCGCAATATTCTGAATGGCGCCATTGGGATTTGCGCCGTCAGTGATTGCTCCATCCGATTCGCAGTAACGGAACATGACTTGGCCTTGGTCGTTGAGGCGCTTGAGCGTCTCTTCATCCGCATAGTAGCGGCCCTCCCCGTGGGCAATGGGGATTTTGTATACCCCGTTCTCCTTCAGGTCGGCCGTCATGGGACTAAGCGGTGACGCTGGAGTCAGGTAGACGTTTTTACAGATGAATTTGTGGCTATCGTTGTGAAGCAAGGCGCCTGGAACCAATTGGCTCTCCGTCAAAATTTGGAAGCCATTGCATACGCCCAAAACATACCCGCCCTTGGCCGCGTGCTTCACCACTTCCTCCATGATGGGAGAAAAGCGTGCGATGGCACCCGAACGCAAGTAATCGCCGTAGGAAAATCCACCAGGTAAGACCACCATGTCTACGCCCTTTAGATCGCGGTCCTTGTGCCAAAGAGAAACAGTTTCGCAGCCCAGGCCGTCGCGCAGGGTATCGATCATGTCCTGGTCGCAGTTGGATCCAGGGAAGGTGACAACGCCAAATTTCATAGGGCAAAGGTAGGGAAGCCCAACAGGTTTTGAGGGAAAAAGTCGTGCTTAGATTCGGCCGTTAGAGGCCCCGAGTAAATTGCACAATCGGTACAATAATCGGCTACCCACATTGGCATCCCAATCGCCTTCCGGACCGGGAGCCACTTCATTAAGGTCAAGGCCAATGAGGGATCGGCCCGATGCCATCACGCGCTCCACGAGAAAAAGGATGTGCTCAACCTCAAATCCCCCGGCCACTGGCGTACCGCTATGGGGGCATAATTTGGGGTCCAAGCCATCGATGTCAAAACTGAGGTAGACCTGCTGCGGCAGATCCGCCACCATGGCTTCAACCTGCTGAGCCCAGGTAGCCCCTTGAAACTGCGCTTGCTTCAGGTCGCGATCAAAGTATACCGAAATGCGTTCGCCCAAATCGGCCATAACCTCTAACTCCTCTTCGCAATAGTCGCGAATTCCCACTTGCACCAGCTTGGAAATCCCCTCGTGCTTCATAGCATTGTACATGATGCTCGCGTGAGAATACGTGAAGTCTTCATAGGCCTTCCGAAGGTCCATGTGCGCATCAATTTGCAAGATGCCCATGCCGGGGTAGCGATCTGCTAAGGCCCGAATGTACCCTAGCGGAGTGCTGTGGTCACCACCCAGCAGGGCGACCAATTGACCTTGGTCGAGATAGTGGGAGGTTTGAGCATAGACCCAGTCGACCATAGCGTCACACGCTGCGTTGATCTTTTCTAGGCTCTTGGCCAGGCGGGCGGTGGGCAAGCCTTCTGCCAATGCCTCCAGGTAGGCTTCGGCGCGTTCGCGGTTTCGCTCCGATTTATAGGCCCATTTTTCGCTACTTGGTGCCATCCAAAGGCCCATTTTCCAGGCGTTGGGAACACTGGGGTCGTAGAGGTCTACTTGAGCCGAGGCCTCGCGCATGGCCTCAGGGCCTGCTGCGGTGCCTGCCGCATAACTCACGGTCACCTCCCAGGGAACGGGGAAAATAACCACTTCGGCTGAGCGCTCATCGTAGGGAAGTCCGTACACCTGTCCAGGTGCGGCCAATCCATTGGGATCAAAGTCAGTGGCCTGTTCCGCTCGCTTGGCGGCGCGTTGGGCCTTTAGGTCTTGCAGATTCACACCACAAAAGTAGGAGCATTATCGGACTTGGCGGATTTCAAAGCTTCGACGGAACACGTGGCCCTTTGGTGAAGTGAAACGGATATCCCAAAGCCAAACCCCACCGTTGGGGGCTGGGGGCAATCCACATTCCCAAAGTCCCTCTCGCTCGACCTGTACCCCTTGCGTCCATTCGGCACCCACGCCGAGGTGGGCCTGGGTCCAACGCTCCTGAACCAACCAGGGCCCATCTTGGCGCCACGCATAGGACACCACTGGGCGCAAATTTCCGCCGTACCACCCCTGTTCCAGCCGCACAGCCCCCCAGGATACGGGAACCTCCTCAAATACATGGTGCAGCCCTGGTGAGGCTGAATCCCCCGAAAGTACCCAGCGTTCTCCCGCACTCCAACGCCAAGAGACTCCCTCTTGCCCGCTAGAAGAAAGAAGTTTTTCGGGGTCCACAGCGGCCAGGCGCAACCCATCGCTCCGAAAAAGCCCCATGCCTTCTTTCTCTGAGAGGGGTGGTATCGCTTCCTGGGAAGGCCAGATTTGGAGCGCTGAACCGGAAGGGTAGCGTTTGGATGTTTGCTTTGGCTCCTCGCTGTAGGCCCTCACCTCCCCTGGAAGCAAGAAACTCCCTGGTTCATCCAAACGGCGCCAAAATCCTGCCCCTTCCGGATCTGCCAAAAACAAGGCCCCCACCTCCAAAACCTGAGGGCTCATGTTTTTAAGTTCCACAAAACGAGGCTCGTAGGGCAATGGGTCTAGAAGCCATTCCGTGAGGGCGATCCCCTCATTTTCGGGCAAGACAGGCCAACCTACTTTCAACCAGTCCCAGGGATAGGGATGGCCGTCGCAGCGGCAAAGGCCCGCTGGAACGCGCAGAGAATCCACCGCCCCTGGGCGT
>DLWR01000091.1 GCA_003444795.1 Cryomorphaceae bacterium | reverse complement strand
ACAAGGTTTGGTACGCGGCCGATTTATCGGGCCCCATTTCGCCTTTCCAAAAACGGCGGCGGCACAAGCGAACGTACCAATTGGAAAGCTCGTCCTGTACAAAGTCACTAATCGGACGGAAGCCGCGGGTGGGCTCAAAGTCGTCCAAGGCTTCGGTGACATCCGCGACCAGGCTGTTGAGTTTGGAAAGAATCCAACGGTCAATTTCGGGGCGCTCGGCTAAGGGAACCTCTGGCGCAGTGGGATCAAACCCATCCACTTGGGCGTACAGGGCCAAGAAGCCGTAGGTATTGTGCAAGGTGCCAAAGAACTTGCGTTGCACCTCCGTAACGCCGGCAAAGTCAAACTTGAGGTTGTCCCAAGGTTGGGCATTGGTCAGCATGTACCAGCGCAATGCATCGGACCCGTAGTCGTCCATGGCTTGGAAAGGATCCACGGCATTGCCTAGACGCTTGGACATCTTTTGGCCGTTTTTATCGAGCACCAAGCCGTTTGAAATAACGGCCTTGTAGGCCACACTGTCAAAAACAAGCCCCGCAATGGCGTGAAGGGTAAAGAACCAACCACGGGTTTGGTCGACCCCTTCCGCGATGAAGTCGGCGGGGAAAGCTTTGTTTTGGTCGACCGCCGCCTTGTTCTCAAAGGGATAATGCACTTGGGCATAGGGCATGGCTCCTGAATCAAACCAAACATCGATCAGGTCGGCCTCGCGCTTCATGGGTGTACCCGTCGAGGAGGTCAAAACCCACGCATCTACGTATGGACGGTGCAAGTCGACTTTTTCGTAGTTGGCCTCGGCAAAGTCTCCGGGTACAAACTCTCCAAGCGGGTTACTCGCCATGTGGCCGGCAGCCACGGATTTATCGAGCTCCTTTTGCAGCGTCTCAATAGAGTCTATGACAAGCTGTTCGCTGCCATCTTCTGTGCGCCAAATAGGCAAGGGAATGCCCCAGTAGCGGCTACGTGAAAGGTTCCAATCGTTCAGGTTTTCCAGCCAATTGCCAAAGCGGCCCGTGCCGGTGCTGGCGGGTTTCCACTGAATCTCTTGATTCAATGCCTGCAAGCGTTCTTTGACGGCAGTGGTTTTAATGAACCAACTGTCCAAAGGATAGTAGAGCACGGGCTTGTCCGTACGCCAACAATGGGGGTAGCTGTGGCTGTACTTCTGTACTTTGAAAGCTTTTCCTTCTTGCTTTAGTTTGATGGAAATGAGCTCGTCGGCGCTGAGTTCGGGCTTTTCATCCTCCGAATAGTAGTCGTTCTTTACGTACATCCCCGCCAAATCTCCCATCTGGGCAACAAAGCGACCTTGGAGGTCTACCAATGGAACAGGATTGCCGTTTTCATCCAAGACGAGCATGGGGGGGACCCCAGCTGCCGCAGCCACTCGAGCGTCGTCTGCGCCAAAGGTGGGAGCTGTATGTACAATACCGGTTCCATCTTCGGTGGTGACAAAGTCTCCAGGAATGACTCGGAAGGCCTGCTCGGCATTTTCATAGGGAAGGGTATAGGGCAGCAACTGCGCATACCGAAGCCCTACGAGTTCGCTTCCGGCAAAGGTCTTCATCACCGCCCAGGGAAGGACTTTGCCTTCAGGGCCCCCTTCGGCATGTTGGTCTTCTTCACGGAAGTATTTGGAAATCAATGCCTCCGCCAAGATGACACGCTGCTTTTCCTTGGTGTAAGGATTGAAAGTGTCCACCAAAGCGTACACAACCTTGGGCCCAACGGTTAAAGCGGTATTGGAAGGCAGCGTCCAAGGCGTGGTTGTCCATGCCATGATATGCACGGGCTCGGCTCCAAAGAGGGATTCCGTTTGGGCGCTCGGCGCTACGGCAAAGAGGGCCGTGGCTGAAACGTCCATGACGTCGCGGTAGCATCCGGGCTGGTTGAGTTCGTGTGAGGAGAGTCCAGTTCCTGCTTTGGGCGAGTAGGGCTGTATGGTGTAGCCTTTGTAGAGGAAGCCTTTTTTATGAATTTGTGCGAGCAACCACCAGACCGTCTCTATATACTTTGAGGTGTACGTGACATAGGGGTGCTCCATGTCCACCCAATAGCCCATACGGGTGGTCAGGTCGTTCCAAATGTCCGTGTAGCGCATGACGGCATTGCGGCAAGCGGCATTGTATTCTTCTACGGTGATGGTTTTACCAATGTCCTCCTTGGTGATGCCGAGTTCTTTTTCAACCCCTAATTCAACGGGTAGACCATGGGTGTCCCATCCTGCGCGTCGGTCTACTTTAAAGCCCTTTTGGGTTTTGTAGCGGCAAAAGACATCTTTCAACGCGCGGGCCATCACGTGGTGAATGCCGGGCAAACCGTTTGCGGAGGGCGGGCCTTCGTAGAAAACAAACTCAGGCCCATCGTGGCGAATGGACTGAGCAAACACGTCATTTTCCTTCCAATACTGGAGGATGTCGCGCTGGATGATGGGCAGGTTCAAGGAACCGCGCTCTGGAAATCTTTGGCTCATAGGGCCGCGATGCACTTCAGTTCAACAGCAATCGGAGTGGGGAGGGAAAGCACTTCGACCGTCGTTCGGCAAGGCTTGGGGTTCACGTCCGCAAAATACTCGGCATACAAACGATTGAAGGTGGCAAAGTCACGTTTCATGTCCGTTAAGAAAACGGTGATGTCCACCAACTGATCCCAACGAGCGCCTGCTTCTTCCAAAATCGTTTTCACGTTGGCCATCACGGAATGCACCTGGGCTTCAAAGTCGTAGTCTACAATGTTGCCCTCAGCATCCAACACCAATCCTGGAACGGAGGCGGCGCTGGTATCGCTCTTGGGTTTCCGAGGACCTACCCCGGACAAAAACAGCAAATCACCCACGCGACGCGTCATGGGATAGGCTCCCACGGGTTGGGGGGCATTGGACGAGGAAGAAGAAGGGATTTCGCTCATACGGCCACAAAAGTACCCCATTTGCCCGGAACCCCCGCGCTCAAAGGGCTTGGTACAGGTGCATTTAAACGTTTAAAATGGGCGAAGAAAAACCGAAACGATTAGAAATAGAAAACGCCGCTTTTGCAGCGGCGTCTCACAACCCTTGATGAATCCGTTCGTTTTCGAAATGATTCATTGCAAAGATATCAAAATTTTTGACTTAGTGTAATAAGTACCAAAAGAAATTTTTCCGAAATTTGTGAAGCAAGTGATTGGGTGCCTGACTGCAGGCAGCGTCGAGGGTGTGATTTCTGAGCCTTTTCAATGCCCTTGACCCCCCAATCCTAGCCTTGCACACACCAGACAAGCTATGCCCGACGCAAGTCGGGCTTTTTTATGGGTTTAACCAGAGCGGTATGGGCGATTATGCTCCCCAGCGGTGGGCCTGCAAATCCAAATTGCCCCCGGATAGAATGACACCCACGCGATGGTTTGTGAAGATCTCCGGATGTTTCACAACGGCAGCGAAGGGCGGGGCGCAATTGGTTTCGACGATGATCTTTAAACGCTCGGCGAGCAGCAGTTGCCCGCTCAGAATTTCGGGATCGGTCACCGTGTGGATGGCGGCCACATGCGCTTTGATGATGGGGAAATTGATGGAACCCAGCTCCGTCCGCATGCCATCCGCGACCGTTTGCGGGTTTTCGTTGTGTTCAATTTTCCCAGAGGCCAGACAGCGGAAGGCGTCATCGGCCCCGGGGGGTTCGCCGGCAAAAACC
>DLWR01000090.1 GCA_003444795.1 Cryomorphaceae bacterium | reverse complement strand
CTTCCGGTATAACGGGGATTGTTTTGCAAAATGGTGTTCAAGTCGCTGGGAATTCTGTAGTTCTGACGAGCGGGACGTTTTTAAATGGCATTATGCACATTGGAGAGCGTCAAATAACGGGTGGACGTTCTAGTGAAGGTTCCGCAAAGGGTATTACGGCCTGCTTGAATGCACTAGGCTTTGAATCGGGCCGAATGAAAACCGGCACCCCACCCCGCCTAGATGGTCGTTCTCTAGACTATAGCAAATTCGAAGAACAAAAAGGCGATGATCAACCTGGGAAGTTCAGCTTTACGGATACGAAGGCACTTACTAAACAGCGCTCTTGTTGGATTAGCCATACTTCAGAAGAAGTCCACGACACCTTGCGGGCGAGCTTTGATCGAAGTCCACTTTTTAATGGAGCCATTCAGTCTTCAGGTCCCCGGTATTGCCCAAGTATTGAGGATAAAATCAACCGCTTCGCAGGCAAGACGAGCCATCAAATGTTTATCGAACCCGAAGGCTGGGAAACCGTGGAAGTATACATTAATGGCTTTAGTACCTCACTTCCAGAAGAGGTCCAGCACGAAGCTCTTCGAAAAGTTCCGGGTTTTGAAAATGCCCGCTTTTTCCGTCCAGGTTATGCGGTTGAATATGACTACTTCCCCCCTACACAGCTGAAGCATAATTTGGAGACAAAGTTGGTGCCGCGCTTATTCTTTGCCGGCCAAATCAACGGCACGACGGGTTATGAGGAGGCAGCGTGTCAAGGTTTGATGGCAGGAATAAATGCCCACCTGAGCGTGCGAGGTGAGGATGCATTTTTATTAGATCGCAGCCAGGCGTACATGGGGGTTTTGATTGATGATCTTATCACCAAGGGCACGGAAGAACCCTACCGAATGTTCACTAGCCGGGCAGAATTCCGTTTGACACTTCGTCAAGACAATGCCGACCGTCGCCTCACGGAGTTGGGTCGTTCATTCGGTTTGATCGATGATACCCAATGGGAGCGTTTCAGCAAAAAAATGGAGTCTTTTCGGGAAGCCGACGCATGGTTGAGCGAACAAAGTGTCGAACCTGATGCGGCTAATAGCTACTTAGAATCAATGGGCACAGCAGCACTCAAGCAGCGAGGCCCATTAGATACTTTAGTTGCTCGCCCTCAGCTTAGCCTTTCTGGAATTTTAGAGAATCTAGGACATGACGTTCCCGATTTCCCGGAGGAAGTTTGGGAACAAGTGGAAATCGGCCGAAAATATTCCGGTTATATTGAGAAGGAAATGGAGCAAGTGGAGAAACTTAAACGTTTAGAGAACCTAAAGATCCCGGCTACTTTTAACTTCGAAAAAATTACCGCACTAAGCATGGAAAGCCGTCAGAAGTTGGGAAAAATTAGGCCTGAGACCTTAGGTCAGGCTAGCCGAATATCAGGCGTGTCTCCAGCAGACGTTCAGATACTCATGGTCCACTTGGGCCGATAGTTTGTTTCACGTGGAACATTTAGACTCCATTCTCGCGTGCCCCATTTGTGGATCGGAAGAAGTTGCTCATGCCCAGCAAGTGAAAGACCACATGGTCAGCCATGAGGTATTTACCATTGTCGGATGTTCTTCTTGTGGAATGAAGCGCACGAGTCCTCGCCCATCAGCTGAGCATATCGGACGCTATTACGAGTCGGACGCGTACAAAAGTCACAACGATTCCTCGGGAGGACTTTTTGATGCGGTTTACCATGTAACCCGAAATTGGGCGGCGGGTAAAAAGGCGCGTTTTCTAGATTCCGTAAGCCCTGTAAAATCAAAAATTCCCGCACTTCTGGACGTTGGTTGTGGAATAGGTGTTTTTTTGGAAGCGGCGAAAAAGCAGAATTGGTCGGTTTTTGGGGTTGAAATCAGCGAAAATGCCCGAAAACAAGCCGAAAAACGCCTAAATCAGCCCGTTTTTGAAAAATTGGAGGAGTTGCCAGACGCTCAGAAATTTGATGGAATTTCTCTTTTTCACGTTTTGGAGCACCTTCCGGACCCTAAAGCAACGCTTGAAGTGCTTTTCGAAAAGGCGCTTCCGGGTTCCCCGCTCATTTTGGCGCTTCCGAACTATGAGAGCTGGGATTGTCGCCACTATGATACCTACTGGGCGGCGTGGGATGTGCCCATCCATTTTTGGCACTTTAGAAAAACGGATGTCCAGAAATTGGCAGAAAGCACCGGTTGGGAATTGGATTCTATCCACCCCATGCCTTTGGACGCCTACTATGTGAGTCTGTTGAGCGAATCCTTCAAAACAGGCAGAAAGCGTTGGGCGGCCGCAACACTCAAGGGTTTTTGGAGCAATCTAAAAGGAGGAAAGAAGAATACGTCGAGTTTAATCTACGTACTTAGAAAGCCTTCATGAGTCGTAAGCCAGCATCAAAGAAGACCAGTCGGGCATTTACATTACGGCCAATATCCACGTAGGCATCGTCCATGGTTTGATGCATCAGGAGAACTTTGTCGGCGCTCATTAATTTGGAAAATCCTGACGCATTGAAAGGAACATCGGGGAACCACTCTAGGGTTCCGTGTTTCAATGCGTGATGGCGCAATCGTTCCAGTTGTGATAGCAAGGAGCCCGAAAAGTGTAAAAAGTCGCGCTGTTGTTCCCTGCTCCAGGCTCCTATGGTGTCTACCCAATTTTGTAATCCAGGTAAATCCTTCTTAAAGGCGAGGCGCATCCATTCGGCAAAGTTCTCTGCCAAGGGAACCAGCCGTTCGCGGTTTTCCAAATAATCCAAAGCAACTCCGGGCTCACCCCCTGATAGAGCACTAAGTAGTTTGGCTTGGTTTGGGTCGATTTGACGCTCCTGAATTAGCCATTGACGTACGTGTTCAGCACCCCAAGGAGGCAAGTAGACGGCTTGGCAACGGCTGCGAATGGTGGGCAGCACAGACTCCTCGTCGTGGCTAATGAGAAAGATGGCTGTTTTTGGCTCCGGCTCTTCCAATGTTTTAAGCAACTTGTTTGCAGCAGAATCGTGGAGACGTTCCGGCAACCAAATGAGCAAGACTTTGTATCCGCCACTGTGGGATTTCAAGCTGAGCAAATCTCCCATGCGCTTAGCTTCCTTGACGGAAATTTGAACCACTTTTTGGCTTGCATCCAGGGCGTCGATCCAGGTTCGGACAAGTGGAAACTTGTTGAATTTCAAAAAGTTACGAAACTCGGCCAAGCTGGACTCCGAGGTGCCATCGCCCGCAGAAGCCGTTACCGGGAAGACCAAATGCACATCGGGATGGGTCAAATTAGCGGTTTGCTTACAGGAGGGACAGTGACCGCAGCCCCCTTCTAAACAAAGCAAACGCTTGACATAGGCTTGCACTGTGGCCCAAGCCATCCCTCCTTGCGCCGATACAATCAGTTGCGCATGCGGAACTTTTTCTGGCATGGCGGTTGCAAGCCAATCATGCGCAGGATAATGAGGAGAAAGGTCAAAAATTTCGGGCACGAAGCGAAGGTAGAAACCTACCTTTGATGTCCCATAGTTTTTAGCATGAAAACCATAGAAGATTTATCCCTTTCTAGCCAGCGCGTCCTGATTCGCGTCGATTTTAATGTGCCCCTGAACGAAGACGGAACCGTAGCCAATGACAAACGCATTTTGGCCACCCTGCCCACGTTGAAGTACATCGTTAAAAATGGTGGAAAGGCCGTCATTCTCTCCCACTTGGGCCGTCCAACGGCGGCTCCTGAGGTAAAATACAGCTTGCGCCCCGTAGCCGAAGCCTTGGCGATGCGAATGGGCCAGCCAGTGGCATTTTGCGAGGAGACCATTGGTCCAAAAGCAGATGCGGCAGTAGCCTCTTTGGCGCCTGGCGAAGTTCTTTTGTTGGAAAACGTGCGCTTTTATCCCGGAGAAGAATCCGGAGAAGAATCATTTGCAGCTGAATTGGCCAAACATGGCGACTGCTATGTGAACGATGCATTTGGAACGGCCCACAGGGCACACGCAAGCACCACGGTGGTAGCCAAGCACTTCCCGGGCAAATGCGCCTTTGGATATGTCATGGCCGCTGAAATTGAGAATGTAGATCGCGTATTGGTCAGCAGTAAAAAGCCAGCCCTCGCCATTGTAGGCGGATCAAAGGTGTCGAGCAAGATTGATATTCTGCAACGATTGATGGACCGCGTGGATGAGATTATTATTGGTGGCGGCATGTCTTTCACCTTTATCAAGGCGCAAGGAGGGGAGGTTGGCCAGAGTATTTGTGAATTAGACCACCTGCAAACAGCGTTGGATATTTTGGCCTTGGCCAAAGCTAAAAATGTGGCCATCCACTTGCCTACGGATGTCATTGCAGCGGATGATTTTGCTCCGAACGCCAATACCCAAATCTGCCCAATTCACGCCATTTCGGCGGATTGGCAGGGTCTCGATGCGGGCCCCGAAAGTCTAGAGGCATTTAAAAAAGTCGTGGCAGGGGCAAAAACACTTCTTTGGAATGGGCCCTTGGGTGTCTTTGAAATGGAGGCCTTTGCGGGCGGCACCAAAGAGGTGGGATTGGCCATTGCAGAAGCCACAGAAAAAGGACTTTTCAGCCTGGTCGGCGGTGGAGATTCTGTTTCCGCGGTGGAGCAATTTGGCTTGGCGGATCGAATGAGTTACATCTCCACAGGTGGAGGCGCCATGTTGGAGTATTTGGAAGGCAAAACACTTCCAGGTATTCAAGCCATCCTGGATTACGCGGGATAAAGGCCAAACGAGAGGTGTTTTTAAGCGTTTTAAGCGCTTAAAACGCTTATTCCTCCCCGTTGCCCACCTGCGGAAAATACCCAGCGCCCAGGTTAAGCAGGGCGTTTTTAGCCGAATTCAAGCTGCGGTAGACCCAAGACTCCCCCTCTAAAGGTTCGGCAATGGCAAAACGGGGAACAATCAGGTCTGTGTACGCTGCCCAAATGAGTGCGGTAAAGACAATGCCTTTGGCGATCCCGCTGATTCCGCCCAGCAGGCGATTGGCCCAACCCAACCAAACGAGCTTAAGCACTTTGGTGAGCAATTTGCCCAAGAGCACTACCACGAGGTATCCACCGAGAAAGAGCAGAAATTTTCCAACGAGGGACGCAGTGGAAATTCCCCATTCGAAGGCATTAGCAAGCCAGGCACCCGTAGGTTCGGCGTATTTTTGGATGAGAAAATAACCCACGGCCAATCCAACGAGGCCCGACCACTCGTTGATAAAGCCACGCCAAATGCCTCGGCCCGTGAAAAAGGCCACTAGGGCAAGAACAAAAATGTCAACACTATTCACAGCACCTAAGGTAGGATGAGCGAACCATTGAAAGAACAGTGGGAGCGTGTAGTTGCGCTCTTTACCGAACGTTTTTCACCCGGTGACCCCATGGATTTGGACGGAATTCTCTTTGCGATTGGCCTGCAAGAGCTTCAAATGCCTCATCAGCGCCTTCGAAAAGACCACAAAGTGGACGTTTTTCACATTGGCATTTGCCGACTTCTTGAGCCCTATGGGTACTACAAATTTGTGGGCCGAGACGAAGAGGGCTGGCCGCATTTTGAGGTTCTTGAGCCCTTGCCCCACTTGCCTCCGGGTCACCAATCTCGCCTCATGAAAGAGGCGGTCATTTCCTATTGTCAAGGCCAAGGCTGGATATAATCCAAATAAAAACGCCCGGCAGAGCGCCAGGCGTTGAATTTAGGGTGTGCCAAAAGGGGCTTAGCAGCCCGCGCTTCCGTTTGTGTAGGGAAGCACTACAATCTTCATTTTTACAGTACTGTCCGGCTCAAGCTTTAGGTAGCCACACCCGAAGACCACAGGCGGGTTGTCGCCTTTTTGCGCAGTAATCTGCAAAACAGCGGGCATGGTGTATTCAAAAACATCATCGCCCGAGTCGTTGCGCATGACCCCATCAATGCCGGTGTGGCCTTGATAATCGGGGATGGCATTGACCACGGGGGCCGTGGCACGCACATAGGCATTTTGAATGGGGATGCCATTCTGGTCCACCACCTCCACACTGAAGCTGTATACGGGGGCTTCCTTCTTGGTGCAGGCAGCAACGGTCAAGCCGGCGGCCAAAAGGGTAAAGAGGATGCGTTTCATTGAGGACAACCGTTATTTAAATCGCCATAAGGCTTCATGAATACAATGATTTCCGCGGTAGAGGCCTTCGTCACGTGTACATAGCTGCAACCGCGCCACCCGCCTTTAACGGCTTCCACATCCAAAAATGCTTCGCCATCAAATTTGAAACTAGGCTCACACCAGCCGTCCACTCCGGAGTAGCGGTAGTAGCTGCCCTGGGTGTTGGGATCGGTGAAAAGCGTGTTGGTGCCAGGGGCAAACAGTCGCACCAAGGCGTTTTGGATGGGTATAGAATCTTGATTCATGACTCGAACCCGAACTTGGGAACGCGTATCTTCCTCCTCGCAACTGGCACTCAGTCCGAGAATTCCGAAGAAAATGAGACCCCAAAGGAGTGTTTTGTTGAGCTTCATGCGGGTATGCAATAGTTTTGCGCTCAGCGCAGAGCAAATATAAACGATTCCTTTCCCATGCTGGAAATCATTGAGAAACACATCGCAACCGTCGCTTCAACGACGCTTGACAGCCCAGAAGCGGCAGAGAACTTCCGTATTCACTACCTCGGCAAGAAGGGAATTTTGCAAGCGCTTTTTGCAGATTTTAAATCGATCCCCGGGGACCAAAAGCGCGCCGTCGGCCAAAGCTTAAACGAGTTGAAAACCGCGGTGGAAGCGGCTTTAGCTGGGGCTCAAACCGTTTCCTCTAGCAAAAAGAAAGGCCCCACGGAAGACTACAGTCGTCCGGGATATGCGACCCTTCCTGGAGCACACCACCCCATTTCTTTGGTCCGAAATGAAATCGTTTCCATTTTTGAGCGAATGGGCTTTGCGGTCGCTCAAGGCCCTGAGATGGAGGACGATTGGCACAACTTTTCGGCGTTAAACTTCCCGCCGGAACACCCTGCGCGAGACATGCAGGACACCTTTTTCTTGGCGAAAGACCCGGATTGGGCGCTGAGAACACACACGTCAAGCGTTCAAGTTCGGACTATGGAGACGCAAAAACCGCCGATTCGCATCATTGCCCCGGGCCGCGTTTTCCGTAACGAAGCCATTTCTAGCCGATCCCACTGCGTTTTTCACCAAGTGGAAGGGCTCTACATTGACAAAAACGTTTCCTTCGCGGATCTGAAACAGACTTTGCTCGCCTTTGCCCAAGCTTTTTTTGGCGAAAAGACGGAAATCCGTTTGCGCCCGAGCTATTTCCCATTCACAGAACCCAGCGCGGAAATGGACATTTGGTGGGGACTTGAGAATGAAGTGGATTACCGAATGACCAAAGGCACCGGGTGGTTGGAAATTATGGGCTGTGGTATGGTAGATCCAGCGGTCCTAGAGTCCTGTGGAATTGACCCCAACGAATACAGTGGCTATGCCTTTGGAATGGGCATTGAACGCATCGCCATGCAGCGTTTCCAAATTCCCGATATCCGAGCCTTCTACGAGAACGATTTGCGCTTCTTGCGCAATTTCCAGGGGGCGCCCTAAGGGAGTCTATGGGTAGAAATGTAAAAGGGTTTAAGCGTTGAAGGAGCGTTAGTTCTTCTACACTTAAACCCTTTTACCACATGAGCGTTGCATCGCAACGCGATGAGTGTTATTCCCCCACCTTCTTGATGCGCATGGTATTGGTGGTACCGCGCTTTTGGATGGGCATGCTGCCCAATTGAATGATGTAGTCGCCTTCCTCAACGAGCTTTTCCTCGCGAAGCTTTTGGGTGATATCCATCATGGATTGGTCTGTAGACACCATACCGTCGTAGTAGAAGCCGCGGACGCCCCAGTATAAACTGATCTTGTTCAAGATGGCCCTGTTGGATGTGAAAGCGTAAATGTTGCTCTTTGGCCGGAAGGACGAAATCAGCTGCGCAGAGTAGCCTGAAAAGGTTAAGGTGGCAATCGCGTTAGCTTCTACGAGGTTAGCCATCTTAGCCGCCTGGTAACAGATGGCGTTGTTTACAAAGCGCTCGTCGTTCTTTTTGGGCTTGCGCTCTTTGATGTGGTTGATACTAGAAGTTTCAGCGGCGGCGACAATTTTAGCCATGGTAGCCACTACTTCCACAGGGTATTTACCGACAGACGTTTCGCCCGAAAGCATCACGGCATCCGCACCATCCAAGACCGCATTGGCTACGTCATTGACTTCTGCACGGCTTGGGGTCATGCTGTCAATCATGCTTTCCATCATTTGGGTCGCTACGATGACGGGCTTTGCACGCTCAACCGCTTTAGCCACGATCATTTTCTGAATCATGGGAACGGACTCAAGGGGCACCTCAACGCCCAAATCGCCGCGCGCAACCATAACGCCATCAGTTTCATCTAAAATGCGCTCGATGTCTGAAACGGCCTCAGGCTTTTCAATTTTGGCGACGATGCCGGCGCTGTTCTTATTCTTGTTGAGAATGGTTCGCAATTCCTTGATGTCTTGGGCGTTGCGCACAAAGCTCAAACCAATCCAATCTACACCCTCTTCCATGGCCACCTTGAGGTCAGCCAAGTCTTTCTCTGTCAAACACGGTAAGGAAACGCGCGTATTGGGCAAGTTCACCCCCTTTTTAGACTTCAAGGGTCCGCCTTGAACCACTTCGGCGACGACTTCATCCTTGCGATTGGTGGATATGACGCGCATCATCAACTTGCCGTCGTCCAACAAAATTGTTTCGCCGGGATTGACATCGTTCGGGAATTCCGTGTAGGTCATGTACACACGCTGCTTAGTCCCTTCACACTTTTGGTTGGTGAAGGTGACGCGGTCGCCGGGGTTGACGATGGCTCCCTCTTCTACATTGCCGACGCGCAACTTGGGGCCCTGCAAGTCCGCAAGAATGGCGGCGGTCATTCCAGTGCGATCTAGGATTCCTCGGATGGTTTGAATCGTCCCACGGTGCTGCTCATGGCTTCCATGTGAAAAGTTCACGCGGAAGACATTGACGCCAGCATGCAACATGCTTTCGAGGACGGCAGCATCCGAAGAGGAGGGTCCGAGGGTGGCTACAATTTTCGTTCGTTTCATGAATTCTTATACTTCGGTGTTCAGCGGTTCAAAGAGAAAATTCTCTCGTTCGCGAAGGGTAGACCAAGGGAGGATGGTTTGCCCCACGACTCCAGGTGTGGAGGCGATTCGGTGTTGCAAAATTACCATTTCCTGCGGAGATAGCTCCGGCTCTAGGATTAAGACCGCGTGAAGATTTTTGGGTTTTTGGACGAGCGGGCGCATAGGAGCAGCTACAATTTCCCCCGAAAAGAGGTCCAAGCCACCCGAGGATGGGGGGTCAATCCAAGCAGCTTCGTCGGGAAGGTTCCAAAGGAGAGAAACCTCTAAGCCGTCGCAGATGCCACGATAAAGCGCATGCGTGCTGTACAGGGGTTTTTGGACACAGCGCCAATCGGAATGTCGAACCAACGACCAAGAGAGGCCTGTATTGAGAGCAAAAACTAGGGAAATATCGCTTAGCCTCGTGCTGAGGCC
>DLWR01000190.1 GCA_003444795.1 Cryomorphaceae bacterium | reverse complement strand
TGCCCACCAACGGCGAGAAGGATTCGGACATGGACACTTGGCCCACTTGGTTCTCTGAAAGAATATCAAAGTTGGCATTGCGCGGGTAGCGTATGGTCGGGTCGTCCTGCAAACGCTGGGATCGCAGCATGTTGGTTTGAATTCCCTGCACGGTCAAATTATTGGCATAGGCATGATTCAGCGAGAAGGCCGTAAACAACTTCCGCATGGGCTTGAGACGCATTAAGCCGGTGTAATTGATCGTCCAGTTAGGCATAGGTGCAATTCCCGCCAAATCATTGATCGCCCAGGTATTCGCATCCCCCATTCCGTAGGTGGACAAGAAACTGTTAAGGAGTACATCTGTTTGAAGGACCGAATAGCCATCAAAACCGTAGCGCGACGAATCCGGGAAATCGTAAAAATCCTTGGAGTAGGTCGCATCATTGGCCGCTTGCAGGGTAGCCAAGCGATCGGAAATCACCAATCGATTCTGCAAGAACTTGGTGTACACATCACTGTCATAATCCGGCGCAACACTAGATTCAAACGCCGAATTCCACGCCAACCAACTGGTCGTGAAGGTCTGCTGGTTCTGCGGACTAAAGGCATGGAAGCCCTGCGGGAACAAGCTGTCGCGTCCCAGCCCGGTGCTGTAACGATAGGTGCTGCTTTGCTGGCTACCAAACGTTTGATTCGCGGTTACCGTAATGCGGAAATCGGTCAATGGTTCCAACTGCGCCCGGCCATTGACCGTGCGCGTGACGGTGCGCATCATGCGGTTAGGCTGGTTGGGGTTTTTAATGAGCCAGTCGTTTGCCGCGGCCAACGGACCAATGTCCACCGGCAAGCCCGCAATCATGGCCCAGCCTGGTGCCAAACCCTTGGCCGGATTCAAGCCAGAATACTGTGGAGTTGGCGTAAAGCCTGGCAAAAGCGTTCCTGTATTCAAACTTCCCGAGACGTTGATGCTCTTGACCATGGTGGCAAAATCCACTACCCCAATCAAAATCTGCTTGGCCACTCCGCTCTGGCTGTCTTCTTCTTTGGCGTCCTTCGTCGCCGTGGCGCCGCGGCCCTGTGGGCTGCGCGTCGGAGCAGCAGTGCCGCCGCGCGAGCGGCCGGCGCCCTGTTTTAGCTTCTTGTACCATGGGAACTTATTGTAGAACGTGGCAAAGTTCAAATTGGCCGTGGCGTTCCACTTTCCGGAGTTCTCAATGGTGTTGCCGTAATTCAAACTGTCAATTTGCTGCATCAAGGCCAGTAAAGAGTTGGTGCTCCAATCGTAGTCCGCCGTGTAACGCAGTTGAACTTGGGCAAAGTCCATGTAGGGCAACTTGTTGATGGGCACATTCCACGACGTATTGATCGTGTGGTGGTAGGTCACCGGGCGACCTCCGGCCTGAATCCCCTGCATCAAGAAGGCCTTCACGGAGTCGACCGTGTTCGGACCTGGAAGTTCATCGACGCGAACACGCATTCGGGCGGTGTAATCAAATTTCAAGCCCTTGCTCAGGTCCCAAATCACGTTGTAATTGCGGTCCATCGTGAAGTTCTTGCTGAAGGTCATGGGCAGCTGGAACTTGGGATTGTCGACATTGCGCATCTGCATAATTTGCAGCGTGCGGTTGATTTCTGCTCGGGCCGAAACGCGCGAAGGCGTCAAGTTCAAATTGAAGTCCTTGATCAGAGCCAAATTCTTGTTCTTGATCTTCTTGAAGGGCTGAATGTTGAAAGGCGTCGTCTGGAAGACATAGGCCAAGCTGCCCTTGTACTCCTGGAAATTGTCCACGAGGGTATTGGCATCGCGTTTGACGACCTCATTGAAGGCATAGGAGGCCGTCCAGTTGGCCAAATCAAAGGGAGTTGGACCTAGACCCTTTCCGCCGCCGCCACCGCCACCAGCGCGGCTTTCACCTGGGCGTCCGTCGCCGCCCGGGAGTCCGGGACCACCGCCTTTTCCGCCACCGCCAAAGCTGCCGCCGGGGCCTGCCCCGCGGCCAGCGCCACCGCCGCCGCGTTCGAAGCGCACATTGGTGAAGTTGAAACCGCGGCGTTGGGTGAAATCGGAGACCATGGAGCGGAGCGAATCGCGTTCGCCTGAGGTGGGGAGGTTGTTCAACGCTCGGCCCATTTCGATGTCCGGATTTAGCGGATTGAACATGGGCGTCTTCCAGTCTTGCGCATGGTTAATGAAGAAGGGAAGCTTGAGACGCGTTTGGAAGGGCAAGAACTTGGTCAGCTCCAGATTGGTCTGCAAATCGTAGGTGGCCGAGGAGAACTTATTGCGCTCCATGGGATTCATTTCCAAGGAACCAAAGCCCACGGTTGAATAGGTAGTGCTGAGGGCCACTTGGCCGAGGTCTGCGAGGGTGGCCGTACTGCGCGCCAAGGCGGCAAGTCCACCGCGGTTGTCGAAGTCGGTCATGCGCAATTCGTTGACCCAAATCTCGGCGCACTTGTCCAAGCCATCATCGGCACTGGCGGAACTGCGCTTTTTGGGATTTCGGATACCCAACATGAGCGTTCGGACATTGCCCAAGTTGGGCACACCAACCACACGAATCACTCCATCACCATATACCTTTTCAAAAGGCACACTGCTCGTGATGGCTGGATTGTCCCGAATGGCCGCATCGCGCTCCAACTTCAAGGAAGTCCAGGCCTCAAAAGCCAGGTCAATCTCGTTCTCCAAAGGCCAAATAACCCCTGGATCGGTGCTGCCGTAGGGGGTCACTTTGAGAGGGACTTCATACTCGTAGTAGTTCTGGCTGTAGTCGTTCCCCATTCGGATAAAGAGGTGTACATCTCCATCGTTCAAAGGCTGAGCGGCATCGCCGGCTTCCGCGTGTGCAAAGAGGCGCAAACGCTTGTTCATGCGCATGTCGATGGTCGTGTTCTTAAAGACCGCACGTGCATCGCCGTCTCGCAGCCCGCAGGCCTTCATGGAAAGCGCTTGCTCGTTTTGCTGGACCAAGGACGTATTTCCCAACAGAACTTGGCGCTCAATCCCCGGAGGCAGCACGTACGGAATCGGCTGTCGACCTCCGTTCTCCTCTAAATTCACCGCGTTCATGACGAAGGTGGTTTCGTCGCTCACGTCCACGGGAATGAGCTCACGCGACTCTTCCAAGGAAAAACGATAGCGGCGCCACTCCCCGCGAACAAGGTCCAACCGTGCAAATCGCAACACAGTAGGATCCTCCCATCCCTTGAGGGCCATGCGCAAGAAACGAATCGATCGGAAATCACTCGCGCCATTGATGCGGTCATCTGGATCAAACACCGGTATTTTAAACTGAATCCAGCGGACGGGTTTGCGCGTTTGGTCGGGTAAGAGATCTGTGGTCGTTTCGTAGATATCGGCAATGTGGTTTTTGCCAATCACCAAGTCTTCTGGGCGCATGGAGATGCGGTACTGGAAGTACTGTTCGGCCTTGTTCAGGGTGGCGTCTCGGTTGACATCCTCCTTGTCGGGCAGATTGGTGTAAGTCGCCGGAAGACCATTGATGAGCGTAGTCTGGGAGTTGCCATCCGGGTTGTTAAAGTAGCGGTAGCGACGCAAGATATCGGCATCTGCGCTGTCTTGGTTGGGGCCTCGGTAGTATCGGAAGTTGTCCGCTGCGGGGTCGATGGCCGCAGCTTGGGAGATGGCCGAAGCCGTTCCATAGACTGCCGCCAAGGCGCTCAGATAGGATTGCCCATTGCTACCCGGCCAAACTGCCTCATCCGCATCCGGCAAACCATCCAATCCCACGTCTTGGAAAAGGCGCGCATTGGGGTCATTGTCGAAGGCATCGACTACGGGCTGGTACTTAGAGGTATACCCCCAAATGCTAGAATCGACGTCCACACGAACCCCCGTTGGAGAAAGGCCGTTCTCAAAGCTTTGGCGGCCGTCTTTTAGGATGTCCTCGGAAAGGTTGCCCAAGTGGAAGTAGAGATCGCCCCCAGAGGCCGTGGGATCGTCCAAGAAGGGGTCCATCACCCAGAACTGGATGAATTCAATGTTCTGCTCCTCAAAATTGTTGATGGTGAGCTGACGCATGATGCCCGCCCAGCGCGAACCGGGATCTTTTAGGCTGCCATCTGTTTCCAGTCCTTTTGAAAGACCGGGGTAGCCCGCGACATCATAGTTGTAGGGACCGCGTTCCGTAGGGTCAAATTGCAGGTCAAACATCGCAATGTTGCGCGCCATCCCCGGCTGAAGGGGGATATTGGGGAAGACTTCTGCCAAAGGGACCATGCGCTGGCGGTGATCCGAAGTGATGGCGGGATTGTTCCGAATGTTCTCCGGCGTCTGCGAGGTGGAAGCAAAAAAGCTTGGGTCGATGATGTACCAGCTCATTCGGGCCCGGTTGGCGTTGTAGGCCCAGTCGTTGGAAAGGGAAGCCTCGGGGAAGAGCTTGCTCTGTCCTTCTGGCGTGGAGGCCAAGGTCCACGTGGTGGTTCCGCGGAGGTCGATGGTCGTTTGGCTCGTTTCAAAGTCATCCAAATACGTCGTCGCCTCCCCATTGATCTTGATGCCGCGCGGGGAGCCTGGGATGAGCTGCGCAAATTCTGCTTGGACTTGAATACGGGACGGCGTATTGGTAGAGATGAAGGGCAAGCCGTCCAGGAAGCGGGTCAAGCCCGGCAAATTCTTCTGGTATTGGGTGTTCAGACCCCAAATTCGGTTGGAGATAGGTTCGTCGCCCGCATTCACCTTTTGCGTCAGCGGGCGTTCCGACAAGCGCAGCAAGGACCCACCCACGGTCCAATCTTTCGATATCTGATGCTCCACGGTCGTTCCGGCAAAGGTTTTTGCCTGCATATTGAAGAGCGTGTTGTTCTCAAAACTCACGCGAATCGGCATGCCAGACGACAGCAAACTCTCGTTGAGGATGCGGACCTGACCCAAGGCGTAATCCACCGTGAAATCCTGGTTTTCCACCAGCTTGCTCCCTCCTGCCGTTACGGAAATCGAGCCACGTGGTATGTTGAACGCATTCAATTGAATGAGCGAACCACCAGCTGATTTGTAGCGACCGCGAAGCACAAACTTGTTGAGCTGTGTTTGCTCTTGGGCCCGGAAGAGCGTGGAGTCGTAGAGCTGTTGGAAGACGTAGCGCTTTTTCTCCTCCGCGGTGGGCAATGCACGGCTCAGCGCGGAGCCAAAGGGCTCCAATACAGGCAGAATGACGCGACCCGTTTGGCTCAAAACCGTCACCCCTTCGATGTAGTCAAAAAGGCCGTCTGGGAAGGGGTCGTTGTTGCTGTTTACGTGGTCCAAATCCAAGACCTGGATCAAGAGCTTATCCTTCACCGACGACTTGGGCAAGAAGGGAATGGGCAAGCCCGTTTCATCGTTGCGGTAGAGGACTTCCAAGCGGAAATCTTCCGGAGACAGCTGGAAGGCATTCAAGCTGTACACGTTTTTCATCATCAAATCCCAAAGCGGCGACTTCACATTGAGGAGCGTATGCTTCAAAAGCTTTAATACCAACGATTTGGGAGCCACAATGCCGTCGTTGGAGAATTCACCCACCTGGTAGGTTCGTCCATTGGCGGTGTATTGGTAGGCCACGGCAAGGACCTCGTCCTGATTGAGGGCCGTGTTCAAGGTCATGTAGCCTAGTTGGGGGTGGAAGGTGTATTCGTTCGGCTGAAGCTTGCGTGCATTGGTAAGTTCCGCATATTCCACATTGGCGTCATAGCCAGAAGCGGTCAAGGAAGACCCGGCACTTGCGGCATCCCGCACCCCGGGAAAGCGCTGCACCAATGCCTCGGGATCCAACAAGTTGACTCGGTTGCTCGGAAGCGGGTCTGAGGTTGCGCCCGGGAAAATGGCATCGCCCGGACGGTTGTTGGCCGTGGATCGCCATGCTTTGCTCTGGCCCTCGCCCAAGTCCGTGAATGCTATCAAGTTGCGAACTTCCGTGGGCGTGCTGCGGCGATTGGTCACCCAGACTTCGACCCGAGTGATTTGGACCGGGGATTGAATGACAGGCAATGTACTTACCCACTGTTCGTAGTGGTCGCGGAAATAATGGCTCAAAAAGAAGTGCCTATTCGCTTCGTAGGCATCCCCTTGAATGAGGAATTCTTGGGTGGTTGCGCCCCCTTGGATGTTGAGGTTTTGGCTTTGGCTACGCTGTTCCGCCATTACCGTCGTAACGGTCGTATTCCCAAACTGAAACTGCCCCTTCAAACCGAACAAGCTCTGTGCTCCCGTGATCAAACTTCCTCCCGTGGGCAGACTCACATTGCCCATTTCAAGCGCTTTGACGATATCGTCTTCCGTGCCCTTGAAGTCCAACTTCATTTTATTCTCAAAAGCAAAGGTGGCCTCCGTATCGTAGTTGATCTGCATGTCCAAGCGGTCCCCCAGCTTCCCGGTGGCGTTCACTTGCATCTTTTGGTCAAAGTCAAACGCCAAAGTCTTCCGGTTTCGTTCCGGGACAATGGGGTTTTTAATGTGTTGAAAGCGCAATCCAAAGCGTATTTCTGCCGTCCCTTGGGGCCGAATTTCCAACTCATCCGATCCAAAAATGTCCTTGATGGTCGGGTTGGTAATCGTCATATCAGGCACGATACTCGCTCCTTCCCGGCTATCGGAAGCCGAACCTTGGGACCAACGCGATTGCCAGCCCTGGGCCTCTTGCTGCCCAAAGACTAACTGTTGATATTCAGAAGGCGAGTAATAGACGGGGGCCCCAATGGGCACCGTCCCGATGTATTTCTGTTGCACGTAGAATCCAGTCACCGGGTCGTACGTCACCACCGTACGGATATTTGTTGGCGAGCTAAGCCCTGGCATCGTCCAAGTCGAAGAACTATCCCGAACCTGAGCCTCTGCTCCAAAGACCAGAAGTGCGGCGATGGCCGTAGCAAGTATGCGCCGCAAGGGATTCATTAGAGCTGTCCTAAAGCCAGTTTGACAACGGATTCTACTGTTGCTCCAGGGTCCTTCGCCAAGATGCTGGCAACCGCCTTCTCCACTGGGCCTCGCGTGAAGCCCAAGACTGTAAGGGCTTGAATCGCCTCGGCACGAACGGAACCTACCTCACCAAGATCAACCGTTGCATCGACCTTGCCCACCTTATCGCGCAAGTCCACCACAATGCGCTGGGCCGTTTTGGCACCAATGCCCTTAATACGCTGAAGCAAGCCGCTATTCCCTGAGGCAATCGCTTGCACTGCTTCTGTTGGCGCCAGTGCGGACAAAATCATTCGGGCCGTATTGGCCCCAACCCCTGAAACGCTCAGAAGCAAAAGGAATACGTCACGCTCCGCCGCAGTCATGAAGCCAAAGAGCAACTGGGCATCTTCCCGGTAGACCGCATGCGCGAGCAATTTTACTTCTGATCCGTCAGGCAACTGGCCATAGGTCGTCAGGGAAATATGAAAGTAGTACCCAACACCCCCGCATTCCACAATGGCATGTGCGGGCGATTTCTCTACAAGGCGACCTACGAAGTGGTGAAACATACCGGGATTAACGCCTAGTCAGGGCCTTTGGTATGTTAATATATGAGCACTTTGCCCAAATTCTCTACCTGAACACCAGAACGCTTTCGTAGCAGGTAGACCCCTGTAGGGGCATCCTCACTTACCCAAACCGCCTGAGTGGCGAAGGCAGGAACGTCAATAACGTGCTGTAGTTTACCCAGGACATCAAGCACTTCTACCGTCACAGCTGCTGGACTAGCTGCAAATTCTACCGTGACACGCCCCGTACTGCTGGGGTTAGGATAGATCTTGGCCGATGGGGTCGGTAATTCATTTTGACCAAACGTAGTCGAGAACACAAACAAAACAGGAACGGTAATGGCGTCCGTACTATCGGCCACATTCTCAAAGGTGTACCAAATCGTGTCTTGTCCATTGGCTGCGGTGTCTAACACGTAGGCGTATCCACTAAAGTCATAGGCCACACTTCCTGGGGCAATGTCCACAGTGCCTTGACTCTGATTTACCCACGTCGGGTAGCAGAGATCCCAGCAGAAGTAGTTGGAATCCACAAGGCCTGTCGTGCCCACCTGCGTGCGCTTTACGATGTAGCTATTGGTTGTCGTGCCATTGTTGATCAAGTTCACATGCGCTTCGGCCAATGTACCGGTGCGGCTATTGGCATTTCCGTATCCAATGGCATGAAGGGCGATGTTTTGGGCGTTCGCATGAAAGCCAAAAACAAGAGCAAAAAGAAGGGCGATGCGTTTCATGGACAAAAGGGGTGTTTTTCTTAGCGTTTCAAAGGTACTACATCTCTATACCAATCGCAGGTCCCGCTTCATCGAAAAGGCTTTTTGCTTACCTTTCGCTTCTGTTTAACCCCTGAAAAGGCTTTTTTCTTTTATCAACCAAGCACCTATGAAAAAACTTACGCTTGCCGTTGCTTTGATGATCCTCGGAACTTCCGCGTTTGCTCAAGCAACTCGTTTGGTTTTGTTTGAGGAGTTTACCCAAGCGTCTTGCGGACCTTGTGCCTCTCAAAACCCCGCCTTCAACACCTTGCTCCAGAGCAATACGACGAAGGCCATCTCCATTAAATACCAGACGTCCTGGCCTGGTGTAGACCCCATGAACGCGGCTAACCCTACGGATGTAGCTACGCGCGTTTCTTATTATGGTGTAAACGGGGTACCCTGGACATCTATGGATGGCGTGGCCGCCACGGGTTCTGCTTATGCTGGTGCACCTGCCAACGTAAACCAAAACATGATTGATACGCGCTATGCCGTGTCTTCTCCTTTGTCTGTTTCCGTGTACCACCAGTTGAACGCTACCTACGACTCTATCCAGGTTGTGGTCTCTGTGAGCAACCCTGGCACGAGTGCGGTCACTTCAGGCTCTACCGGCTCTTTGAAGTTGCACACCGTAATTGTTGAAGAGCAAATTAACTATCCTACTGCACCCGGATCTAACGGCGAGACGGACTTCTACAGTGTTATGCGCAAGATGCTTCCCAATGCGAGCGGAACTCCTTTGGCAGATACCTGGGCAGCAGGAGCCTCTCAGTCTTTCAGCTTCAACGTAGCACTTCCCACCTATATTGCCAACTTGGGCGAAGTAGCTGTGGTTGCATTTGTTCAAGACAACAGCAATAAGGACGTAAAGAACGCTGCATACTCTGCTCCTCAAGCCGTTTCTGGCTTGGCAGATGCGGGTGTCTCTGCTTTGAACGCGAGCACCTCTGGTTTGTGTGACGCCAATGTGACTCCTTCCGTTGTCATTGAAAACGCAGGCTCTGTAACCTTGACTTCTGCTACCGTTTCGTACTCGGTTAATGGCGGCACTCCCGTATCTCAGAGCTGGACCGGTAACTTGACCACTGGTCAAACCGCTACGGTGACCTTCCCTCAAACTACCTTGTCGGGCGGCACGAACTCTTTGGTCGCTACGGTATCAAGCCCTAACGGTTCCGGTGACTACAACGGTATGAACAACAGTTCGGCCCCTGTGAACATTGCAGTTTTGGGCTCAACTCCTCAACCTTCTCCTAAAACGGAAGACATGGAAGGTGCAGCTATCGGCTCTGTTCCTTCGGACATGATCCTTCAGTTCAACACCCCCACGGCACCTCGTGTGTATGTCGTTGACAAGTCCGTAGCTGGTACCAGCTATGAACTCGGTGGCTGGGGACAGTCTGCGAAGTCATTGCGTTGGGACTACTATGCGATTCCAGCCGGTGTTGTTGCGTCCGTAACTACCCAGAAGATCAACATCAGCACGCTGACCGCTCCCAAATTGTACTTCCAGCATGCATACTGCTCGTATGCAGGTGAGGCCGATGCCTTCAAAGTATTCGCTTCTACCGACTGTGGCGTGACTTGGACCAACATCTTTGACAAGTCAGGCTCGACGTTGGCTACTTCCGGAAACCAAACTGCACGCTTCTACCCCCAGGCTAGCCAGTGGGTGACCAACCAAGTGTCTTTGGCTCAGTTCTCTGGTGCTACGGATTTGGTCATCAAGTTTGAAGGTACTTCCCAGTACGGCAACAGCTTGTACTTCGACAACATTTGGGTATCCAACAACGCTTTAGGCGTAGACGAGCAAGCTTCTGCTTCCTTGGTGGCATTCCCCAACCCTGCAAATACTGTTGCCAACTTGGATCTCAACTTGAACCAAGAAGCTTCTGTAGCTATTGCTGTATACAATATTGCCGGTCAGCAAATCATGAACATTCCTGCTGAGGTGATGGCCGCTGGTCAGCACGTCATGGAAGTTCCAGTCGCTGCCTTGCCAAACGGCTTGTATACTGCTCAAGTGAGCATCGACGGCGCGATCCAAACGGTTCGCATCTCTGTCGCTCACTAAGAGGTTTATCTCCTATTTTTACAATCCGGAGGGCGTTTGCTCTCCGGATTTTTCTTTTTCCGAATGAAGCACCTCACTACCCTCCTCCTACTATTAACCACCTTTGCTGCTTTTAGCCAAGGTCTACCAAAAGCCGAAATTCAAAACCTCCAAGGCCAAACCTTGGACGCCGCCTCCCTCAAAAACGACGGCCATCCGATGATTGTTAGTTTTTGGGCTACCTGGTGCAAACCCTGCATCAGCGAGCTGAACGCCTTCCACGACTATTACATCGACCTCGTCGAAGAGACGGACGTGAAAGTCCTGGCCATTTCTATTGACGATCCGCGCACCATGAGCAAGGTCGCCCCCTTTGTGGCAGGTCAAGCCTGGGAGTACAGCGTCTACCTCGACCCCAACTCCAACCTCCGACGCGCTATGGGCGTGAACAACGTTCCTCACACCTTCTTGTTGGACGGTGATGGAAAAATTGTCTGGCAAGCCAACAAATACGTTCCCGGCGAAGAAGAGGAACTCGCCCACAAAGTGGAAGCCCTCGCCGCGGGACAACCCATCGAATAAGCCATGAAGAAACTGCTCCTCCTTGCCCTTTGTGCCAGCGCATGGTCTGCATGGGGGCAGCAATCCACTCTGCGCGCCATCCTTCAAAGCGATGCCCAATGGTATTTGCGCGATGAGGTCTTAGACCCAAGTGGCGAATTCTATCCCGACGAGCGCCTGCTCGGTCAAGGATTTGCCCTCTTCACCTACACCGATGGCGATTTTCAAGCGGGCATGCGCTACGAAAATTACCAAAACGTCATGCTCGGCTTCCCTCCTGGCTACCGGGGTGAAGGCATCAGCTACCGCTATGCTCGCCTCAACCGGGATCGCTGGAACATTACGGTCGGAAACTTCTATGAGCAGTTTGGTTCGGGGTTGGTTTTCCGTTCCTACGAAGAGCGTGGACTGGGATTGGACAATGCCATGGACGGCGTCCGCATTATCACGGATATGGGTCATGGTCTCACCGTCAAGGGCGTTCTTGGTCGTCAACGCCTGTATTTCGGCAAAGGCGAAGGCATAGTCCGCGGACTGGACGGCGAATGGAATCTCAACCAGGTCTTCCCCGCTTGGACGGAGAAGCAGTTATTCGCCACCTTGGGCGCCAGCTTTGTCAGCAAGTTCCAAAAGAGCTTTGACCCCGTACTCAATCTTCCCAACAATGTGGGCGCATGGGCAACTCGGGCGAATTTGACTTACAAGGGATTCTCTTGGAATACCGAGTACGCCTACAAAATCAATGATCCCAGTTACGATAACGGGTACATTTACCGCCCGGGTACCGCCTTTTTGAGCACCCTCAGTTTTAGCAAAAAAGGCTTGGGCATTTTGGCCTCGGTGAAGCGCATCGACAACATGAGCTTCCGCTCTAATCGCGATGGTCAACAGTTTGATCTCTTCATCAATTTCTTGCCTCCCACCACAAAGCCGCACACCTATGCACTTCCCGCACTTTACCCCTATGCCACGCAGGTGAATGGCGAAATGGGCGGCCAGTTCGAAATCAATTACATGATTCCCCGAGGCAGCAAACTTGGGGGCACGTATGGCACCCAAATCAGCCTCAATACCTCCGTGGCCAACAGCATTGACAAGGGCTTCTTAGAAGATGGTACGCGCGGCCAAAAAGGCACCCAAGGCTACACGTCCAACCCCTTTGCCTTTGGCCCTATCGTGTACTTCCGCGATGTGAATGCCTCCGTGGCCCGCAAGTTTTCCAAGAAGTTTAAAAGCCAGCTCACCCTTTTCAACTTCCAATACAATAAGACGGTTTTGAATGATGGCGTAGGCGATATCACTCTTTTGGAAGCGCCTGGTACGGATTCCATCATTAACGTTCAGGCGGTAGTTTGGGAAAACCAAATCAAGCTTCCAAAGGGACAAACGCTCCGTACCGAATTTCAACTGGCCCTGGCGGATGGATTTCGTGGGGATATGGTCATGGGCCTTGCCGAATGGACCCTTTCTCCCGACTGGACCATCGCCGTACAAGACATTTACAACTACGGACATCCAAGCGAAAGCCGACGTATCCACTACCCTATTCTCTCGCTCATTCACTTCAACGGTCCCACTCGTGTTCAAATTGGCTACGGCCGCCAGCAGCAAGGCATCTTCTGCGTCGGCGGCGTTTGCCGCGTGGTTCCTCCATCCAGTGGTTTGAGTTTCTCCCTAACGACGAGTTTGTGATGAAAAAGTTCCTCACCCCCCTGGTCCTACTGGCCGCTTGGGCCTTGGCGCCCAGCTGTGACGTCATCACGGAGCCCTTCAAGGAAAACCCTAATCCGGTCGACACTAGCTCGGTCGTTCGCGGCGACACCCTCATCCAAACGGCACGCGCCGTCTTCATTGAGGACTTCACCGGACACCGCTGTAAGAACTGCCCAAAAGCCTCAAAAGCCATCAAGGCCCTCGACAGCATTTACGGCCCCAATCTCATCATTCCCATTGCCTTACATGCGGGCCCTTCCAGTTTTACCGGAGTTACGGCAGAATATCCCACCGACTTCACCACGGTTGAGGGCGATGACATTGCCACCCTTTTTGGCATTTTTGCGCTCCCCATGGGTATGGTTCAACGCGCTGATTATCCCACTGGGCACCAAAAAACTTACACTGCTTGGGCCAGCCTAGCTGCACAAGAAATCGCGACCACCCCAGAGGCCTTATTCACGCTCTCCGCCGCCTATGACTCCGTTTCTCGCCAAGCAATCATTCATTACAGTGCAAAGCTTGAAAGCAGTCAAACCAACTCCCTAGGTATTGCCGTCTACCTCAAAGAATCCCATATTGTTTCTCCCCAATTAATGCCGAACAACACCCGCGACGAGTTCTACGTACACAAAAACGTTCTCCGAGCCGCGCCGCTCGGTCCAACCGGCATCGAAGTTTCTGCCACGGGCGGCAGCACAGGTCAGATCTTTAGCGGAAGTGCCACTAAAACCTTGGATCCCCTCTGGAATCCGAAAGAATGTGAGTGGGTGGTCATCCTCTATGATCGTACGAATTACCGCGTACTTCAGCCGGCACAGATCTTTGTGTGGTAAAAGGGCTTGAGAGCT
>DLWR01000038.1:982-4386 GCA_003444795.1 Cryomorphaceae bacterium | reverse complement strand
TGAGCGTTCAACGCCTTCGTTGGTGCCTTTTTGGATGTACCCGCGCTTTTGGACGGTAGTAATCGTAGGAGCATAGGTAGATGGACGTCCAATGCCCAATTCTTCCAACGCCTTAACCAGAGTCGCTTCTGTAAAACGTCCAGGAGGACGTGTGAAACGCTGTTGGGCTGTGGCGTGCAGCAAGGTGACTGCATCCCCTTTGGACAATGTTGGGAGCAAGCCCGTATCCTCTTCTTCCTCGTCAACCCCTTCGCGGTAGACTTTTAAGAAGCCGTCAAAAGCGATCATTTCACCACGTGCTACAAAGCGCAGGCCAGCAGCATTTTCTACCTGGGCCGTGGTGCGCTCTAGCTTAGCATCGGCCATCTGCGAGGCCATCGTGCGTTTCCAAATCAAGTCATACAAGCGCTTCTGCGCAGGATCTAATCCTGCATTCTGCACGCTCAAATTCGTGGGGCGAATGGCTTCGTGCGCTTCTTGAGCCCCTTTGGCCTTGGTGCTGTAGGCGCGGGTCTGCACATAGGAGGCGCCGTACTGCTGGGTGATCGCTGCCGCAGCCCCTTGAAGTGCTTCTTGGCTCAGATTCACCGAATCCGTACGCATATAAGTGATGAAACCGTTCTCGTACAGGCCTTGCGCTAATGACATCGTCCGGTTGACCGAGAAGCCCAATTTGCGTGCGGCTTCCTGCTGAAGGGTGGAGGTCGTAAAAGGCGCGGAAGGTTTCCGTGTGGCGGCTTTCTTTTCCAATTCGGCTACATGGAATGGATGGGTTCCGAGGGAAGCCAAGGTGCTTTCCACGGCAGATTTTTCGCCAATTCCGTGGGGCATTTCGGCCTGGAAGGGCTGGCCCTGAACGTTGGCAAACTGGGCGTGAATGCGGAAGTCGCTCTCGGATTGAAAGGACTGAATTTCTCGTTCGCGCTCTACAATCAGGCGAACGGCGACTGACTGAACGCGCCCGGCACTCAAGCCGCGCTTCACTTTTTTCCAGAGGACGGGAGAGAGTTCAAATCCCACAATTCGATCCAGGACGCGGCGTGCTTGTTGCGCATTCACCAGGTCCATATCGATGCGACGCGGCTGCTCAATCGCCTTTAGGATGGCCCCTTTGGTAATCTCGTGGAAGACGATTCGGTTAGTCTTTAGCGCATCCAACTCTAGGGCTTCTGCTAGGTGCCAAGCAATGGCTTCCCCTTCGCGGTCCTCATCGGAGGCGAGCCAAACCGTTTCCGATTCTTTGGCAAGCTTCTTCAGCTTCTTGACTACCTCTTTCTTGTCGGTGCTCACCGCATACTTAGGCGCAAATTCTCGGTCCAAATCCACCCCTAGATCACGGGCAGGCAAATCACGAATGTGGCCAAAGCTGGACTCCACTTTGAAGTCGGGGCCCAGGAATTTTTCGATGGTTTTCGCCTTGGCGGGCGACTCGACGATGACCAGGTTTTTTGCCATGAGATTTGGATTTGAGCGCACAAAGTAAAGGACCGAGCGTTAGTAAAATGCAAAAAATCGTTTACTGACATTTTGTCACAAACTCCGGACGTAGTCCGTAATTTCGCGATATGGAACAGAACAGTGCGGAACGTGAAATGTTGGCAGAAAATCGCCAAGGCGAAGCCTTGGTGCTAGAAGGAAGTGGTACGGGCAAGAAATTGTTCGTGGAGTCATACGGCTGTCAGATGAATTTTTCGGACAGTGAAATTGTAGCCTCCATCCTTCAAAAAGAAGGCTACGAGACGACCACCAATGCGGAGGAGGCAGATTTGGTATTGCTCAATACCTGTTCCATCCGTGAAAAAGCGGAGCAGACGGTTCGCAACCGTTTAGACCAATTAAACACCTTGAAACAGACCAAGCCGGAATTGAAAATTGGCGTGCTGGGCTGTATGGCTGAACGCGTCAAGGAAAAATTCTTTGAAGAAGAAAAGCTGGTGGATCTGGTTGTTGGCCCCGATGCCTACCGCGACCTCCCCAATTTGTTAGAGGAGCTAGACGGCGGCCGCAAAGCCGTGAACGTGATTCTGTCCAAAGAAGAGACCTACCACGATATTGAACCGGTTCGTTTGGGCGGCAATGGCGTCACGGCGTTTGTATCCATTACCCGGGGATGTGACAACATGTGCACCTTCTGTGTGGTTCCCTTCACGCGTGGACGCGAGCGCAGCCGAAACCCACAAACCATAGTGGAGGAGTGCACGCAGCTTTGGAAGGTTGGATACAAGGAGGTCACCCTTTTGGGCCAAAATGTCGACAGCTACCTCTGGTACGGCGGTGGACTGAAAAAGGACTTCAGCAAGGCGAGCCCTATGGCGCAAGCAACGGCGGTACATTTTGCGGACTTGCTACACATGGTCGCTGAGGCCGTCCCCCAAATGCGCATTCGTTTTTCGACCTCTAATCCTCAGGACATGAAGGATGAGGTGCTGCATGCGATTGCCGCACACAAAAACATTTGCAAGTACATCCACCTGCCGGTTCAGAGTGGTAGTTCGCGTATTTTGAAAGAGATGAACCGCGGACACAACCGTGAGGAGTATTTAGCCCTCATAGATCGCATCAAGACCATCATCCCAGGCTGTGGTATTTCGCACGATTTGATCACGGGATTTCCTACGGAAACAGAAGATGAGCACGCGGAGACCTTAAGCCTGATGGACTATGTGAAATACGATTTTGGATACATGTTTTTCTATTCGGAACGCCCCAATACCTATGCGGCCCGAAAAATGGAGGACAACATCCCATTGGAAGTCAAAAAGCGCCGCCTTAACGAGATCATCCAAAAGCAGCAAGTCCACAGCGCTGAAAAAAATGCTGCCTACGTGGGTCAAACGCTCGAGGTCCTCGTAGAAGGTCGCAGCAAGCGCTCCGCAGACGATTTATACGGTCGAAGCACCTATAACACGGTGGTGGTATTCCCCAAGGAGAACTACCAACCCGGTGAAATGGTGATGGTGGAGATAGAACGCTCCACGGCCGCTACCTTAATTGGAAAAGCAAAAGGCTACGCATCATGAAGCAGCTATTCACAGTCGGTCTCCTAGTACTTGGCACATGGGCCTGGGCACAAACACGTCTCCCAAATGGCACCTGGGAGGATACGTCTTTGGAATTTGTCCTTTTAGAGGAAAGCATCCAAACAGATGGCGCGCTATCCTTGTGCATTGCGAAGCAAGACGAGTGCATTACCAATCTGACGGTGGGCTTTACGGTTCGAGTCTACAACCAGGCGGGCAAAGAAATTTGGAATTCCGTTTGGTCGGGCCGAACCATGGACATTCGCTTTAAAAATCCCCTTCCAGCGGCGCACAAAGTGGTCGTGGAAGCCAGTGGCGACTTTGTGGTGAACACCACGACCGCCAACCGAATTTCTACGGGTCAGCCCCTCAAGTTGACCTATG
>DLWR01000038.1:0-640 GCA_003444795.1 Cryomorphaceae bacterium | reverse complement strand
TTTGGCATCATTGGCAACCATCCGGCCTTAGACCGAGCCATTTTCAAAGCGATTCAGGTCGCCCCTACGGATATTTCCGTGTTGGTGACCGGGGAAAGCGGGGTGGGTAAGGAGGCCATTCCCAAGATTATCCACCACCTTTCGCACCGAAAGCACGCCCCCTTGATTGCCGTCAACTGTGGCGCCATTCCTGAAGGCACCATTGACAGTGAACTCTTTGGCCATGAAAAGGGCGCCTTCACTGGTGCCGCTGGGGCCCGAAAAGGCTACTTCGAAGAAGCCGACAACGGAACCATCTTCATGGACGAGGTGGGCGAACTCCCCCTTGGGACGCAAGTGCGCTTACTGCGCGTGTTAGAATCTGGCGAGTTTATTCGCGTGGGTTCGTCCAAATCCCAAAAAGTCAATGTGCGCGTCGTCGGAGCAACGAATGCGGACATGCTCAAAGGGGTGGAGAAAAATGAGTTTCGGGAAGATCTCTACTACCGCCTCAATACGGTGGAAATTCACTTGCCGCCCTTGCGGGAGCGCAAAGGCGATATTCACTTGCTCTTCCGGAAGTTTGCTCAGGACTTTTCGCAGAAGTACCGCGTTCCCGCCGTTCGATTGAATGACGAAGCGGTCCGCGTGCTGGAAGCCT
>DLWR01000026.1 GCA_003444795.1 Cryomorphaceae bacterium | reverse complement strand
CGCAGTGGTGTGAAAGATAGTGCGCCTACCCTGTGTAAAATTCTAAACACCGCCCTACCCAGTGCTTGTACGGGCAACCCGCTTTGGGTAAGCTCAGGATGGGCCGACTGAGAACTTTATTTGAAGTCTTTGGGGATGGTGCAGACCGGGATGGGCAGCATTTTATGCCGATTGGCACGGTGAAAGCGCGCGTAGATTTGGAAGATCTCGCCTTGCCGAACGGTAAGTCCGCGTCCTGCTAGAAAGCGGCCATCCGCCTCAGGTGCGCTGGTGGGATCCCATCCCATGCTTTCTGCAAATTCCATGGCCCACTCCAGCTCGGGGTAGGAGGCGCCCAATTGGTCTTCGTCGTTTCGATCGTCGCTCCAAAGTCCATCGGTGGGTGCGGCTTTTAGGATGGATTTTGGGACCCCCAAGTAGACCCCTAGGGCATACACCTCCGTCTTCATCAGGTCCGCGATGGGGCTGATGTCCACCCCGCCATCGCCGTACTTGGTATAAAAGCCTACACCAAAATCTTCCACTTTATTCCCGGTTCCCGCTACGAGCAATCCATGGTTTTGAGCCTCCGCATAAAGGGTAGCCATGCGCAATCGAGCACGGGTATTCGCCAAGGCCAAGAATTGAGTTTCAGAATCGTCTAGGTCTAGGGCTTGAACGTGCGCCTCAAAGACGGGGGTTAAGTCTACGCGTCGCTTGTAGACATTTTCGTGCTTATCCGCCAGAAAGTCCATGTGTTCCCAAGCACGTGTGACATGCTTTTCGGGCTGGTAAATCGGCATTTCCAACAGGTGAACTTCCAGCCCAGTGAGGGCCGCCAGTGCCGAGGTCACGGCCGAATCAATCCCTCCCGATACACCCACCACAAAGCCTTTAGCCCTGGCCTGTTGGGCATAGGACGTCATCCAATCAACAATGTGCGAAGTAATAGCAGATTCATTCATGCGATGCGGAGTACTTTTGGAACGGCTATGAAGCAGTTCGGTTCAAAATTACTACTCCTTTGTGGGATGGGGGCAGCATTTAGCAGTTGCCAAAACGTTCCTTGGGACCTTGCACCTGTCCAATCAGAACCCCTCGAGTTTGTGGCCTTTGCGGATTCCGTAGGCCCCTTGGACTCTGCGGCATTGCTCCCTGTTTTAGAGCACCTAGCCCCTAAATACCCCGAACTCTTCCTCCCCAGCGTTCCCGATGGCGACTGGCGCGACGACTTGCTCCCCTATTTGAGCGACCCTGAAGTAAGGGCCCTGTATCAGGATGTTAAAACTGTGCAGTCGGAAGTCCCCGCGCTTGCGAATTCGGCCTTGCTTTCGACCGTTCAAACTGGATTGGACCGCTACATTGCCCACATGGGTAAAGATTGTCCGAATTGCTATCCCGCAAAACGCCTCTACACCTATGTCAGCCGAAATGAAGAACCCATGGTGCTCATCGCCCCTGAGGCCATCTTCCTCCCACTTGACCGATACTTGGGTGCTGATCACCCAGCCTATGCCCAAGAATCCGCCTACCTGGTGCAGCAGCACCAGCCAGAAAATGCGCCGGTAGAAATTTTTAAAGCCATAGCTTCCTGGCACTATCCTGAAGGACTCCCCACCGACTATTCCTTGCTGAACGGAATGCTGTCGGAAGCCAAGACCATCCTTTTTGTGCAAGCCACGTTGGGCGATGATGCTGCCCGCCGTGCCCTTGGATACTCACCAGGCGACCAGGCCTTTATGGAGGAACATGAAACCGAATTATGGGGCCTCTTTGTCAGCGAGCGTTGGCTGTTTGACGATGCCGTGGATTTGAAACGCAAACTCATTTTGCCCGCTCCCTTTAGCAAGTTGGGCACTCCTAAAGACCGCGAAATCCCAGGAAAGGCAGGGGTTTGGTTTGGCTGGCAAATTTTACAATCCTATTGGAGGCAGCATCCCGAGGTGCGCCTTGCAGACATCATGGCCGATCCAAATGCCACTTCCCTCTTTCAACAATCGGGGTACCGCCCCTAATTTTTTTGACATGGACTCAACCATCACGCTCAACATTTCATTGGACGACAACCGCGTACCCGAATCTATTTCTTGGGCCGCTCCCGAAGGCGGTGTGGATCAGGCAGTGGCGGATGCATTCATGCTGACCGTTTGGGACGGAAAAGGAAAGGAAGCGCTCAGAATTGACCTGTGGACCAAAGACATGTTCGTCGATGACATGAAGAAGTTTTACCATCAGACGCTTTTGGCGATGGCGGATGGTTTTCAACGCGCTACCAGCGACGAGGCAATGGCGGGGGACATGCGCGATTTTGCGCGCTACTTTGCTGAAAAGCAGAAACTTATTGGATAGGTAGCTTGGGAAATTATCGGAAAGTCCCTGCGCGCTGTAAAGGTCCGCATTACCGTTTAATGGTAAAAGAGATTAAGCGTTTAGGCGAATCCGCCACAGCCCGAAGCGCAAGCCTACTAGCCCTCTAGCTCCGCAATAGCCGGCCCTACTTCCGCATTTAAGTCAGAGATGTACCGCAGAATTTCTGTTCGGCCCAGGCCCGTTGTGGCACTTGTCAGAAACATGGGAGGCAAGTTTTCCCAGTCTTTTAGCAGGGCGCGTTTCATCGCAGCTTGGTTCTTCCCAAACGCCGACGAAGAAAGCTTGTCCAATTTGGTGTAGACCAAGCTGAAGGGGATGCCCCATTGGCCCAAATTTCTAAGGAATTCCAAGTCGATTTTTTGAGGCTCTAAGCGACCGTCGACCAGGACAAAGACGTTTACTAGGTTCGAACGGTTGCGCAAGTAATGGCTGATCATTTTTGAAAAGCCCTCTCGAGCCACTTTGCTGACTTTTGCATAGCCATAGCCTGGCAAATCCACCAGCGACCACGCTCCATCGTCCATCTTGAAGAGGTTGATGAGCTGAGTTTTTCCTGGTTTCCCAGAGGTTTTTGCCAATCCTTGGTGGTTGGCCAACATGTTGATCAGTGAAGACTTACCCACATTGGAACGGCCAATGAACGCGTATTCCGGGACCTTCAGAGCCGGGCATTCCTCCGTTCGCGAGGCAGACTGTAAGAATTCAGCTTTGAGGTGGATTAGGCCTTGATTTTGTTCCGCTCCAGCCATCCCTCAAGGATTGTATTGAATTCCGTTGGGCGCTCCATCATGGCCGCATGGCCGCACTCATCGAGCCAATGCAATTCTGAATTTAGCAACAACTCATGGAACTTTTCTGCGACGTCTGGCGGAGTTACCGCATCTTGACGTCCCCAAATGATGCATGAAGGAACCTGGAAGCCCGGAAGATCCTCCGCCATGTTATGACGGATAGCGGACTTGGAGATCGCCAAGGTTTTGATCGCCTTGGTTCGGTCATTCACAATGGCGAACACGTTGTCAATCAACTCTTCCGTAGCCACCTCTTTCACGTGAAAGACGTCGCGAATGCGATCCGCAATGTAGTTGCGATCGCCACGACGTGGGTAGCTATTTCCCATCGCAGATTCATAAAGACCTGAGGAGCCCGCAAGGACGATTCCGGCTACGAGTTCGGGATATAATTTTTGGAACATGAGCGCGATGTGACCGCCCAAAGAGTTGCCCGCCAACACCACTTTTTTATAGCCCTTGTGATCTACAAAGGATTTTAAAAATTTGGTCAAACTCGTCACCGAGGTTGTCGCTAAGGGCATGGTATACAAAGGAAGTAAAGGCACCGTGACTTGATAGTTCAGTGCACCAAAGTGGTCCACTTGAGCCCGGAAATTGCTCAGAGTACCCATGAGTCCATGAAGGAAAATGATTGGTTGGCCCTCGCCGGATTGGAGGTATTCAAATTTTCCTTCGTGAAGCATTTCAGCCATAGGGGTAGAAATTATGGGGCAAAGATAGGCATTCGAGCAGGCATGTGCAGGAAAAGTGCAATTCTATCAGAAAATCAAAGAGTTAGGGGGTGAATTGAAAAGTTATTAACTATTGTGGGTTTTTGTGGGAGAAAGTGGGAGAAAAGGGTATTTTTGAACCTTAAATCACCCCTATGGCCCCATTAATTGGTGTTTATGAATGCAAAATAGACGCGAAAGGTCGCGTCACAGTTCCTGCTGGAATTAAAAAACAGCTGGCGGAACTGGGCGAGGGTGGATTTATCTTAAAACGAAGCGTTTTTAGCCCCTGCTTGGAATTGCATACCCTGGCCGAATGGGCGGCAGTCACGGCCTCCATTAGCAAGCTGAACCGCTTTGTGAAGAAGAACGCAGAATTCATTCGCATTTTTCACGCAGGGGTGAAACAAGTGGAGATGGACGCTGCAGGACGCTTGTTGATTTCCAAGGATCTCATTGCCTTTGCGCACCTTGAGGGCACCGTGGTGTTTAGCGCTACGCCTTTTGGACTGGAGATTTGGAACCAAGCCGATTATGAGAAGGCAGTTCATCCTGAAGGATTGGACTTTGCTGCACTGGCAGAGGAGGTAATGGGCGATCAATCCGAGCACCATGACCTACCATAACCCTGTCCTTCTCCAACCTTGCATCGACTTACTTAACCTCCGGCCGGACGGCACCTACGTCGACGTCACATTTGGCGGCGGCGGGCACAGCCGTGCCATTTTAACCCAGCTGGGACCGCAGGGCCGGCTGATTGCATTCGATCAAGATCCCGACGCACAGGCAAATGCCCTGGACGACCCACGCTTTACCCTCGTCCCACACAACTTTGAGCACCTCAAGCGCTTTTTAAAACTGCATGGCGCCCCCCAAGTGGATGGCATCCTTGCTGACCTGGGCGTGAGCTCGCACCAGTTTGACGCCTTTGAGCGCGGCTTTAGTTTCCGCGGAGATGGCCCATTGGATATGCGCATGAACCCTAAGGTGGGCAAACCTGCATCCGAATGGCTGAACGACGTGGATGAATGGACCCTTACGCGTGTTTTAGCAGAATACGGGGAAGTCGATCGACCAAAGCGGGTGGCTCAAGCGATTTTGAGCGCCCATCGAGCCCAGCCCTTGGCCACGACGCAAGCGCTCATGGAGGTGCTCAGCACGGAAGGCACACGTGGGGAGAAACTTTTTGCAAAGGTTTTCCAGGCCATTCGAATCGCATTGAACCGCGAGATCGAAGTGCTGGAGACACTGCTTGAAAATGGCTGTTCAGTTCTGGCACCAGACGGTCGATTTGTCATTATCTCCTACCATTCTCTGGAAGATCGCCGGGTCAAACGGTATTTCCGCGACGGCCGAATGGAAGGCGAAGCCCCCAAGGACGATTTTGGAAATCGTTTGGTGCCCTTTGATTTGGTCACACGGAAAGCCATTGTTCCAAACGCCGAAGAATTGCAAGAAAATCCTCGCTCGCGCAGTGCCAAGTTGCGCGCCGCCCAAAAACGCGAAGGATCATGGGGGTGAAGGTCTCGAAAAAGCGCTTGAAGCAGTCCGGCAATGCCGTCAAGGAAGTGCTGCGCGGCAGCTTCATTGGCCATCCCGTCATTATTCGGAATCTGCCCTTCGCCTTGTATGTGACGGCCCTGAGCTTGGTCGCCATATGGAGCGCCCACCGGGCGGAATCGCGCGTTCGAGAAATCTCCAAGAAAGTGGTCCTGCTCAACGAACTGGAAAGTGAATACTTGGAAGCCAAGTCCAACCTCATGAAAATGGGCACAGAAAGCTCCGTTCGTCAACGCAGCCAAGCATTAGGTCTCGTTCCGTCTCACCGTGCCCCAGCGCGCATTAGCCCTGAGAGCGATGAGTGATTTTGACCCCCGAAGCACGCGTTGGATGGCAGGCTTGGTCCTGTTCATCAGCCTTTTGACGCTGAGCATTTTGGGGCGCCTGTACTATGTGTCCATTCAATTGGGCCCCGAATTAGTCGCTGCTGCACGCGAAAAAGTTATTCAAGAGCGCGAGATTCCCGCCAGCCGTGGAAATATTTACTCCGCTGATGGCCAACTCTTGGCAACGTCAATGCCCGTGTATGAACTGCGCTGGGATGCGGCGGTGGTGGATTCGGAGCGATTGAAGGCAGATTTGGCCCAAACCGCCAAGGATCTCGCCTTGCTGCTGCCAGAAAAAACAGCCGCTGAATGGAGCACCTACTTGCGTCAACAGCACAGCAGCAAACGCCGCTATGCCCTCCTGGCGAAGAACCTCAGCTATTCGCATTACCGTAAAGTGGCCCAAACACCGCTCTTTGCGGGCAGTAAGTTTAAATCGGGACTTATTGCCGAAGAGCGCTTCACCCGCCTAATGCCCTTGGGCGATTTAGCCGAGCGCACCATCGGTTACCAGCGCCCAGATGCGACCGCCGGCTTGGAAGCCTCCTTTCATGAAACACTTCGTGGCCACAACGGCAAGCGATGGATGCAAAATCTAGGGGGCAACCAGTGGAAGCCCATGGAGAGCTCCTACACGCAGGACCCGAGCAATGGCCAAGACATCATTACGACCTTGGATTCTCGCATGCAGGATGCGGCTCACCGCGCGCTACTGCACACCTTAAAGAAGTACAAAGCTGACCACGGCTGCGTCATTCTCATGGAGGTGAAGACGGGGAAGATTCGGGCAATGGCTAACCTGGGGCGAACCCCCGAAGACAGCGTCTACCGCGAGCTGCGGAACTATGCCGTTTGGGAAAAGACGGAACCAGGTTCGACCTTCAAAGTGGCCGCTGTGCTCATTGGCTTGGAGGATGGCGTGGTGGATACGTCGGACATCATCGATACGTCTCCCGGGGTGTACACCATTTATGGCCGCAATGTCAACGATTCTCACAAAGGCGGCTACGGCCGTATTTCGCTGGGACGCGCCCTAGAACTTTCCTCCAATACCGGCATCGTGAAGGCACTCTATGCCCAGTATGCAAAAAAACCAGAGGCCTTTATCGACCGCATGTACCAACTGGGCTTGGCAGATCGCTCTGGCGTACAAATCAAAGGGGAAAGCTACCCCCATATTCCAAAGCCTGGCGACAAGGATTGGTTTGGCACAACGCTTCCATGGATGTTCTTTGGCTATGGCGTACAGTCCACCCCGCTCCAGACCTTAACGTTCTACAATGCCATTGCCAACGAAGGCGAAATGGTCGCCCCTTCCCTTTGGGAGGCTACGCGCGACCGCGGCACCATCATAGCTAAGCACGAGACGGAAGTGCTCCATCCAGCCATTGCGTCTAAAGAGAACATTCATCAGGTTCAAGACTTGTTGGAAAAGGTGGTGATTCGGGGCACCGCCAAGAATATTTACACAGACTCTTTGAGCATGGCAGGTAAGACCGGAACCTGCCAATTGAATTACTGGGACCCTGAGCGCATGGGCTACCAAGCTTCCTTCGCCGGCTATTTCCCAGCCGAAAATCCCCAATACTCCTGCATCGTGGTGATCAATCGCCCTGTTCGATCCATGGGCTACTATGCGAACATCGTGGCCGCCCCGGTCTTCCGGGACTTGGCGATGGCCGTATACCGAATGACGCCTCAGTCCAGCACCCCAGCCGAAGGCTATTGGGGCGACGGCCTTCTGCAAGCACAAACCAAAGGCGACCGCGAGCAAAAAAAGCGGACAGATGCCGCCCTGCAAGCGCTAGAAAATGGGGTGTTGCCGGATCTCAAGGGCTGGCCCGCGAGCGAAGCCATTGCCCTGCTAGAGTCCCATGGCTATACCGTGAAATTGCGGGGAAATGGCCGCGTGAAGAAAGCTTCCAAACAGAACAAAACTGTAGAACTGGATCTAGGATGAAGTTGCTGAAAGACATACTCTTCGGAATCCGCTTGCAGGAGGTACTTGGATCGACGCAGGTAGCCATTGACGCTATGACGAGCGATTCTCGCGCCGTCCGCAAGGATGCGCTCTTCGTCGCCATCCGTGGCACCCACAGCGATGGCCACGCCTACATCCCCGCAGCAGTTCAGCAAGGCGCGGCCGCCATTATCTGCGAAGAAATTCCCGCGGAGACCGCCAAGCATGTCACCTACCTCCAAGTGCCCAACAGTTCCGAGGCTTATGCCTGGTTAGCCGCAAACTGGTTTGAGCGACCCGCGGAAAAACTAAAAGTCGTAGGCGTCACCGGGACCAATGGAAAAACCACGACGGCCACCCTCCTCTATCAACTGTACCAAAACCGCGGCGTGAAGGCAGGCTTGCTCTCCACCGTGCGGATTGCCATTCACACCAAAGAGTTTCCCGCTACCCACACCACACCAGACGCCTGGATGCTTCAGAAACACTTGCGCGACATGGTGGATGCTGGCTGTAAAGTGGCCTTTATGGAAGTGAGCTCACACGGCTTGGTTCAACATCGCGTGACGGGCATCCCCTTTGCCGGCGCAATTTTTTCCAACATCAGCCGAGACCATCTGGACTATCACGAGACCATGGACGCATATGTGGCGGCTAAAAAATTGCTTTTTGACGGCTTGACCTCAACCGCCTTCGCCCTGGTGAACAGCGACGACAAGCACGGGGAAACCATGTTGCTCGACTGCCGCGCTAAGCACATTACCTATGCGCTTAAACGTGCAGCGGACATCAAAGCGCGCATTCTTGAAAGCCACCTCAACGGCACCTTGATCAGCATCAACCATCGCGAATGCTGGATGCACTTGATCGGAGAGTTCAATGTGTACAATGCTGCAGCCATCTACGGAGCTGCAACAGCATTGGGCATGCCCGCCGATGAAGTTTTGCAGGGCATTTCGGCGCTGCACTCGGTGGATGGACGCTTCCAGCGTGTGGAAGGCCCCAAAGGCATCGCGGGCATTGTCGACTATGCGCATACCCCAGACGCTTTGGAAAATGTGCTTCGCGCCCTTCAGGGGTTCCGCCAAGGAAACCAACGCATCATCACCGTGGTCGGCTGCGGCGGAGACCGCGACAAGGGCAAACGTCCCCAAATGGCCCAAATCGCCGCAGATATGAGCGACTACGTGGTCTTGACCAGCGATAACCCCCGAACAGAAGAGCCGGCCGCCATCCTCCGCGACATGGAAGCAGGCTTGGATCCCGTTCAAAAGCGACGCTGCATCACCCTGGAGGACCGCGCCCAAGGCATCAAACTTGCCTGCCAGCACGCCCAACCCGGCGACATTGTTTTGGTGGCCGGCAAGGGCCATGAAAAGTACCAAGACATTCAAGGGGTCAAGCATCCCTTTGATGACGTAGCCGTATTGAAATCAACCCTTAAAGACGTCCACGCCTAAGCTATGCTCTACGAACTATTCTCCTATTTGCAATCGCTGGACGTACCAGGAGCCGGCCTCTTTCAATTCTTAACCTTCCGTGCGGCCATGGCCATACTTGGGGCTCTGACCATCAGTTTGCTGTTTGGCCGTCAGCTGATTGAAAAACTGCGCGCGCAACAAATTGGCGAGACGATTCGCGATTTGGGATTGGAGGGACAAATGGCGAAAAAAGGCACGCCAACCATGGGAGGCCTCATCATTTTGGCAGCTATCGTGGTGCCGGTTTTGCTCTTTGCCGACCTCGGTAATATTTATATCCAACTCTTGCTTTTGACCACCGTTTGGATGGGGGCCATTGGCTTTGCAGACGACTATATCAAGGTGTTTCAAAAGAACAAAGAGGGTTTACGCGGAGTCTTCAAAGTCATCGGCCAAATCACCTTGGGCGTCATTGTCGGAGTCGTTTTAGCCTTCCACCCCGACGTGACCTTGAAGGAGGAAGTCCCTATTGCGCGCCTAACCAATTTTTACGGAGAGGGAACCCAGCAAGCCCCCGTTTTTGGCCAAGCGGAGCACAGCCTAAAGACGACCATTCCCTTTTTGAAGGACGCCACCTTTGACTATGCGCAACTCACAGATTGGATGGGAGCCAGTGATTGGGCTTGGGTTGCTTTCATTCTGGTTGTTATTTTCATCATTACAGCAGTGAGCAACGGGGCCAACTTGACCGATGGTTTGGATGGCTTGGCGGGGGGCACCTCTGCCATCATTGCTTTTGCACTGGCAGTTCTGGCCTACGTAAGCGGTTCCGTGGTATTCGCCAGCTATTTGGACATCATGTACATCCCAAACTCTGGGGAATTGGTCGTCTTTGCCGCGGCCTTCCTGGGTGCCTGCATTGGTTTCCTTTGGTACAATACCTACCCTGCTCAGGTCTTCATGGGGGATACAGGCAGCCTGTCCATCGGGGCCGTCATTGCGGTTTTCGCCATTGCGATCCGAAAGGAATTGCTCATCCCCATTTTGGCCGGCATCTTTTTGATTGAAAACCTCAGTGTCATCCTGCAAGTCAGCTACTTCAAGTACACGAAGAAAAAGTACGGCGAAGGTCGTCGCATCTTCTTGATGTCGCCTCTCCACCACCACTTCCAGAAAAAGGGCTTTCACGAATCCAAAATCGTCACACGCTTCTGGATCACGGGTATCTTCCTGGCCATTTTCACCCTCATTACGTTGAAGCTACGCTAATGAGACTCCCAACATCCATAGGCATTTTGGGGGGCGGCGAAAGCGGTATAGGCGCAGCCTTGCTCGCTAAGCACCGTGGCATAGCCTGCTTCTTATCGGAGGGCCAACAGTTAGGTGAGGCGCATCGCGCCGAACTCATGGCAGCGGCTGTGGACTTTGAGGAGGGCGGACACGATCTAGAACGACTTTGCGCCTTTGAGGTCGTTGTCAAAAGCCCGGGCATCTCCCCCGCCCTTCCTGTGGTTCAAGCTTTGAAGGAGGCCGGGGTCCAGATTTGGTCCGACATCGAATGGTTCTACCGCTGCAAGCCCGAGGGCGCACGCGTTGCCGCCATTACGGGCTCCAATGGAAAGACTACGACTACTGCATGGCTCGGGCACATCCTTGCGCAGAGCGGCGCTAATGTTCGCGTAGGTGGAAACATCGGCACGGGTGCAGGACGCCTTCTCTTGGGGGAACCTGCCGCTATCTACGTACTCGAAGTGAGCAGCTACCAATTGGAAGACTGCCCCACTTTTAAGCCCAATGTGGCTGTTTTGACCAACATTACCCCCGACCACTTGGACCGCTATGGCACCTTGGCCAAGTACACGGACGCCAAGTTTCAAATCACCGCACATCAGTCCGAACAGGACGCCTTCCTCTACTTCGCGGAGGACCCTATTACGGTCGCGGAACTCGGTCGGGTAAAGGCCCGGAAATACCCCATTTACAGCACAGAACCAACGGTGAAGCCCACTATAGGCGCTTATCCAGAACAAAACCACTTTACACTCATCCCTCAACCAGACGCAGCTATGACTATCGAGGAACTCGCCCTACAAGGCAAACACAACACCTACAACGCCCTGGCGGCCGGCCTCAGCGCCCGCTTGCTACAGGTCCGTAGCGAAATGGTGCGCGAATCGCTCGCCCATTTTGAAGGTTTGGAACACCGCATGGAATCCGTCGGCCATGTGCACGGCATCCACTTCATCAATGATTCTAAGGCCACCAATGTCAACTCCACGTACTATGCGTTGGAGAGCATGAAGACGCCGGTGATTTGGATCCTTGGCGGAGTAGACAAGGGAAATGACTATTCCGAACTCTTCGCCTTGGTGGAAAAGAAAGTAAAGGCGGTCATCGCTATGGGCGCGGACGTGGCGAAGATCCGCGAAGCCTTTCAGGGGCGCGTAGACATCTACGAGGAAGTCTCTAGCATGGATGCTGCGGTCCGCACGAGCTACCTCCACGCCACGAAGGGCGAAACCGTTTTGCTCTCCCCATGCTGCGCCAGCTTTGACCTTTTCCAGAACTACCAGGACCGCGGCCAGCAGTTCAAGAAAGCCGTTCGCCAACTTTAAGCCGCGCCCACTGCAATGAACCCCATGGAACGCTTCACCACCTATTTCCAAGGCAGCACGCAGATCTGGATGATCACGTTGCTCTTGGCGGTGTTTTCGTTCTTGCCCGTATTTAGTGCCAGTTCGAGCATACAAATGCACGCTGCACACATCTGCCTAGGACTCATCATCGCCATTGGGGTACACCGGGTTCCCTACCGCTTCTTTGGTCCGTTATCTGCTTTGCTGCTCTGGATTTCGGTCGGAATGTTGGTGTTTACGATAGCGCAGGGTCAAACCATTGGTGGCGCCAATGCTGCTCGCTGGATTTATGTCTTTGGCATGTCGTTTCAGCCCTCGGCATTGGCCTCGGTGGCGCTCTTGGTCTATTTGGCCCGAAAGCTCGCCAAAAAAGAGGGCCCCTGGGAATTTTATCCGTCGTTCCGAACCCTGCTTTGGCCCATAGTCGTCGTTTGCATTTTGGTTCTGCCCGCGAATTTCTCTACCACCGCTTTGATCTTCTTGAACAGCATGATTTTGCTCGCCATTGGCGGATACCCTCTTAAGCACATTGCGAAAATCTTTGCAGCCGGCGTGGTCTTTTTAGTTCTCTTTGTAAACGTCGCTAAGGCCTTCCCCGAAGCCATGCCAAACCGCGTCGATACCTGGTTCCAGCGCATTGAAACCTTCTTTGTCGGCGGGGACGAAGACGACAACTACCAGACCACCCTGGCGATGACCGCCATTGCCGAAGGCGGCGTCAAAGGCATGGGGCCTGGCCGTGGCTTGCACAAGCACTTCCTGCCACAAAACAATTCTGACTTCATTTATGCCACCATTGTCGAGGAATATGGGCTGCTCGGGGGCACCACTGTTTTGCTCATGTACCTCTGGTTCATGCTTGCCTCGGTTCGCGTGGCGCGGCGGGCGCATGATTTGTTTGGCCGACTGGTGGTCATTGCCCTCAGTTTTTCCATTTCGCTCCAAGCGATGATCAACATGGCGGTGGCCGTCCACCTCTTTCCCGTTACGGGCCAAACCCTACCCCTCGTTAGTGCCGGAGGCTCCTCCATTTGGATGACCTGCTTGGCGATTGGCATCATCCTAGCCGTTAGCCGCGGCCGCGGGGATGGCGAAACTATGGACGCGGATATGGATGCCGCCAATGCAGCCGAACTCGAATCTCTCAACGCCTTGGAAGATGCCTAATCCGCTTCGCATAGTCATCAGCGGTGGCGGAACTGGCGGCCACATTTTTCCTGCGGTAAGCATCGCTCAGGAAGTGCAGCGCCGCTATCCGGAGGCCGAAATTCGCTTCATTGGGGCTCAAGGCCGCATGGAAATGGAGCGCGTTCCCGCCGCAGGCTATCCCATCGCCGGCATCCCCATCGCGGGATTTCAACGCAGCGCCCTCCACAAAAACTTTGGCCTTCCTCTAAAAATTTGGAAGAGCCTTCGCCTGGTCCGGCAGCACTTGCGCACCTGGCAGCCCCATGCCGTTATCGGAACGGGCGGCTATGTGAGCGGACCCACCCTCTATGTGGCCCAGCGCATGGGAATCCCCACCCTGATTCAGGAGCAAAATTCCTTTGCCGGTTGGACCAATCGACTGGTCAGCCGCCGAGCAAAAGCCATTTGCACGGCCTATCCGGGTATGGAATCCGTCTTTCCAGCCGCTACCACCCACCAAACTGGCAACCCCGTGCGGCCCGCAATTGCTGGGATGCCGCGGATTTCAGAGGAGGCGCGCCGCGCGGCCAAAGAACAGCTGGGCTTTGACGCGGGGAAGGCCTTGATTTTGGTGCTGGGAGGTAGCCAGGGCGCGCGCGCCATCAACCAGGCCGTCGAAGCGGCAGAAGCGGGATGGCGTGATAGCGGGCATCAAGTGCTCTGGCAATGCGGAAAATTTTATGTGGACGCCCTGGAGGCTCGGCTGGGTGAGGTTCCTGGGCGACGTATTCAAGCCTTTTTGGACGATATGGTCTTGGCGTATACGGCGGCGGATTTGGTGGTGTCCCGTGCAGGGGCAGGAACCCTTTCCGAACTCTGCTGCGCGGGCATGGCTTCCATCCTTATTCCATCGCCCAACGTCGCTGAGGATCACCAAACGCACAATGCCCTGAGCTTACATGAGCGCGGTGCAGCACTTCACCTGCCAGAATCGGAGGCCTTCGTCAAGTTGGCCCAAACCGTAGAGGAGTATTTGCACCATGGCGAGAAGCTGGAAACTCTGCGCGATGGCGCCCGGTCACTGGCCCAGCCTAACGCCGCGTCTGACATTGTTGATCACCTTCAATCCTTGTGGTCATGGAAGGCGTGAAGCACATCGACTTCATCGGAATTGGAGGCATTGGAATGTCCTCTTTGGCCCGTTGGGCGATGGCGCAAGGCTTATCTGTCAGCGGCTACGACAAAACGCCAAGCACCCTAATCGAGGCCTTGGCCCATGAGGGAGCGGCCATTCGCTATTCTGAGGCGATCGAAGATTGGGATGTGCCTGCTGACGCTTGGGTGGTTTACACCCCCGCCATCCCTCCTCGCCATGCCCAGTTGCAGGCCGCAAAAGCCTCCCATCGAACCGTGCTAAAGCGTGCAGAACTTTTGGGGCGCATCGCCAATTCGGGCCGCTGCTTGGCAGTAGCGGGTACCCACGGGAAGACTACCACATCGTCCATGCTCGCGTGGATGATCTACCAAGCGGGTGTCCCCGTCCAAGCCTTTTTGGGAGGCATCTCCAGCAACTTGAAGAGCAATTTCTTACCCGGCCCGGCTGAAATTACCGTGGTCGAAGCGGATGAATTTGACCGCTCCTTCTTGCACTTGCATCCCGAGGTAGCCGCCATCACCTCTACGGATGCCGATCACTTGGACATCTACGGGGAGGCCGATCATGTGCGTTCTGCCTTTTCAGACTTTGCCCACCAATGCCAAACCATTTACCGAAGTGCCCAGGCCAACATTGCGGGGGGCAGCGCCTATGGCTTGGAGGATGAAGGCTTCCGAGCGGAGGATATTCGCACCGTCGACGGACGTCAAGTATTTACACTGGTGCTTGGCGAAGAGCGGATGGAGGGCATTACAGCGGGCTTGCCCGGATTGCACAACATCGAAAATGCCGTTGCAGCCGCCTGCCTGGCTCGACACGCAGGACTTTCCATGGCCCAAATAGCCAAGGGGATTTCCACCTTCAAGGGGGTTCAGCGTCGATTTGAGCGCGTCTTTGAATCTGATCATCAGGTCTTTATCGACGACTATGCTCACCACCCCACTGAGATCAAGCGCTTACTCCAAGCCGTGCGCAGTCTGTATCCGGAGCGTTCCGTAGCCGTTTTATTTCAGCCGCACTTGTTTTCTCGAACCAGAGACTTTCTAGAGGGATTCAAAGAAGAGCTCAAAGGGGCAGACGTTGTGGGCCTCTTGCCCATCTATCCGGCGCGCGAAGTGGCCTTGCCTGGAGTCACCTCCGAGGTGCTTGCCCAGGGCATTCCCGGTGCCACCGTACTTTCTTACGAGGAAGGTGCCGCATGGCTGGCGCAGCGCCCCGAACGCGTAAAAGTCACTGTCGGCGCAGGAGACATTGATCGCTTGGTTCCACAGGTCTTTCTGGCCCTTAAAAATGCTGCCCTATGACCTGGCTTAAGCGCATAGGCATCCTCTTCACATGGCTCATCGTTCTGGTGGGTGGCGCTTTGGCCTTGATCAGCAGCCAAAATTTGCGTGAAAGCCGACCCTTGAAAGGCTATGTTTTGACAATTCAAAATCCTGATAATCAAGCCTTTTTGATCGAAGAGGACCTGGCCGACGTGCTGGCACAAGCAGGCGCCCCTTGGGACAGTGTTTCTCGCAAAGAAATCAACATTCCAATGTTAGAAGAAAATCTCCGCAAACACCCGCTGGTGCTGGGCGCAGAGGTATTTTCAACATGGGAAGGAGTGGTCCGGATCGAAATTGTCCAAAAAGAAGCCAAAGCACGCGTGATCAACGATTTAGAAATGATGTATGTCGACCAAGAGGGGTAGTTGTTCCCCCTTTCTGCGCATGCATCCGCGGCTGTGCCCGTTCTATCTGGCGTTTCGGACTCCACACAACGCGTGAAAGCCTTGCGTCTTTTGGACCAAGCGGCCCAACATCCCGCCTTTCCCGGAGGCTGGTCTGCATTGGCTCGGAACGAGAAAGGAAACTACACCGCCTACCCTGCATGGCACCCACACCACATTGAGTGGGGATGGCCCAATGAATTTGAAGACAAAGCCCACAAAGCACACGCCCTCTATGCGCAATTGCTCCAGAAGAAATCACTGGACAGCCTGCAATGGATGGACGTTCGCTACGCGGGCCAAGTAGTATATGGATTTAACGACTAGAGAGATGAAAACCAACCGCATAGCTGTCGGATTAGACATCGGAACCACCAAGATTGTTGCCTTGATTGGACGCCACAACGAGTTTGGGAAAATTGAAATCATTGGCCACGGCACGGCACCTAGCTTGGGCGTACAGCGCGGCGTAGTGGTGAACATTACCCAGACCATTGAGTCCATCGAAAAGGCCGTTGAGATGGCCGAACAAAGCGCGGGTCTATCCATCAAGTCGGTGGCGGTAGGCATTGCCGGTCAACACATTCGCAGCTTACAGCATTCGGATTACATCACCCGTGAAGACGCAGAGGAGGTGATTGAGGATGCTGATTTGGACCGCCTCACAGAAAACGTCCACAAACTCGCGATGATGCCCGGCGAGGAAATCATCCACGTCCTACCCCAAGAATACAAAGTGGATGGCCAAGGGGACATCAAGGAGCCTCGTGGCATGTACGGTGGCCGACTTGAAGCATCCTTCCACATCGTGGTGGGCCAGCTTACGAGCATTAAAAACATTGCGCGTTGTGTGAAGAGTGCCAATTTGGACCTGCACACCGTGAATCTGGAGCCATTGGCCAGTGCCGATGCAGTCTTGAGCCAAGAGGAAAAAGAAGCGGGTGTCGTGCTGGTGGATATTGGCGGCGGCACCACCGATGTAGCCATCTTCAAGGATGGCATCATTCGCCACACCGCAGTAATCCCCCATGGCGGCAACATCATCACCAGCGATATCAAGGAGGGCTGTAGCATCATTGAAAAGCAGGCCGAGACCTTGAAAATGCGTTTTGGCAGTGCTTGGCCCGGTGAAAACAAGGAGAATGAAATTGTGGCAATACCCGGCTTGCGCGGCCGTGAACCCAAGGAAATCAGCTTGAAGAACCTCAGCCGCATCATCCATGCGCGTTGCACGGAAATTATCAATGCCGTGTTTACTGAAATCAAGAACTACGGCTACGACCAGCCCTCCAAGAAGCTGATCGCTGGGGTCGTCATCACAGGTGGTGGTAGCCAGCTCAAGCACATCAAGCAATTGGTGGAGTACTTGACGGGATTGGACACCCGCGTAGGGTATCCCAATGAGCACCTGGCGTCTCTGGAGGCCACCAACCCCCTGAATTCCCCCATTTATTCCACTGCAGTAGGCCTGCTGATGCAAGGGCTGAACAGCCGAAAGGCCATCGATTTTGTGGAGATTCCCGAGGAAGAGACCAACGATTTGAAAGTCGCACTTTCCCAAGAAGAAGCGGCCGCATGGGAATCCCCTGTTGAGGCGGAGGTAGCGGAAACGCATTCGGAAGCACCTGCACTCGAAGAGAGCGAAGTGGACGAATCGGCCTTTGATCACTTCCTAGACGGTCCCCAAGAAGCAACCGAAGAGGACCTCGTGGAGGCTTCTTTCAGTGAAACCCCCGAAGAAAAACAGCCCATCGCTACCAGCCCGAACCAAGGCAATTGGTTCAAGAAATGGGCCGACAAGTTTATTGACCTAATTGACGAATGATCGGAGCCCACTCATGAGCGATACGTTAGATTTTGATTTACCCAAACACAGGTCTTCTGTCATCAAGGTGATTGGTGTAGGCGGCGGCGGTTCCAACGCAGTCAACTACATGAAATTGCAAGGCATTCGGGGCGTAGACTTCATTGTCTGCAATACGGATGCCCAAGCCTTGGCACACAGCCCCGTGGAAAACAAAGTGCAATTAGGCGCTACGCTGACGGAGGGATTAGGCGCCGGAGCCAACCCAGAGATCGGGGAAAAAGCGGCTTTAGAGAGCTACGATACCGTCCAGCGCATGTTGGAAAACCAGACCAAAATGGTCTTCATCACCGCCGGAATGGGCGGTGGCACCGGTACAGGAGCCGCTCCTGTGATTGCAAAAGCCGCCAAAGAATTGGGCATTCTGACCGTGGGTATCGTGACCGCACCTTTTGCTTTTGAAGGCGGATTGCGCCAACGTCAAGCGGAGGCTGGTGTAGAAAAACTCAAAGAGCAGGTTGACTCCTTGATCGTCATCAACAACAACAAACTCCGCGAAGTCTACGGCAACCTAGGCTTCAAAGCAGGGTTCAACAAGGCGGACGAGGTCCTCGCGACGGCTGCCAAGGGTATCGCCGAGGTCATCACGCACCACTACAACGTCAATATTGACTTGCGCGATGCCCGCACCGTACTGCATAATTCCGGTACGGCTATTATGGGTTCAGCCAAGGCCAGCGGCCCCGAACGCGCCATGACAGCCGTCCAGGAGGCGCTCGATTCTCCCTTGCTCAACGACAACCATATTCACGGAGCGCGCCACGTACTCTTACTCATTGTTTCTGGAAGCGGACAGCACGAAATCACCTTTGATGAAATTGGTGAAATCAACGACTACATCCAAGACCAGGCCGGCCGCCAAGTGGACATCATCATGGGTATCGGCGAAGATGAGCACTTGGGCGATGCCGTTCAAGTCACCGTCATCGCTACAGGTTTTAGCGCCACCAATCCCGTGGGCGCCATTACTCCTGCGGTACCTGAGACGGTCGTCTACAAATTGGACGAGGAAAAACCCTTGAACGAGGTGCCCAAGGCCCCGACTTCCCACAAAGCGTCTGATGCGTTGCCTGGCCAAATCGACCTCTTCCAAGCGATCGTGGACCAACCGCTCCCCGAGGATCCAAAGTCTGCCATCAAGCCTGAAGCACAGGCCCTAAACGCTGCCCGCTTTGCGGCAGAGCAACCCCTGGAATCCAGCCAGCAAGAAAATGCAGACCTCCCTCTTGTCCATCAACTGGATGAAGATGAAGCACCCCTCGCTACGGAGCATGCCTTAGATAGCGAAGAGCCCCTGGTCGGAGCGATGGAGGATTCCGAGCTCGATGAATCTGCTCCACATGAACTTGCTTGTGGAGAGGAAGACGCCTTGAACTTTGAGGTGAGCACTCGGACGGAAACACCCGTTGCGGAAAATGAAGACGTGGCCCCCTGGGAAACGCCATTGGCGGAAGAACCCGTGGTTGTTGAAATGGAGATCTCCTCGGAGTCTGCTTCAGATCTGGACGAAGAGGGTCCTGCCTATGAAATGCCCACTTTTGACATGAGTCACGATGTTGAATGGGATGTGGAGAAATCTCTTTCAGGGGTGGTAGACGAGGGGGATGACTCCGATGAAACCACCATGTTCCAGCTCCATGAAGACGAGGACGATTCTGGCTTCACCCTCGAGTACCCAGAAGAATTCGATGCCTTCAGCCATGACGCACCAGAGGACGAGTTCATTCCATCCCTTTCTGCTGATGAGCCACAAGCATTTGCCGAACCCTTTCACGCGGATGCTACGCAAGAAGAAATGAACCCCGTCGCCGAGGAAGACGCTGCCATTGACCCCGAAATGCAACTCCAAGAGCTCCCTAAAGCAGCGGTTGAGGAAGCTCCGATGGCCCAAGATTTGGATGTGGCAGAAGGCCCTGTCTTCGCCCAAGACGAAAGCCCCAAGCGCCGGGAAGTAGCTTCCTATGACTTGAATGATTTGCGCGCCTTGGAAGAGGAGCTCTTCGGTCCAAGTCCCTCGGCTGCACCCACTACTCCAGTAGCTGAAGACGTCCCTGTTGCGGAAACGATGGAAGCTCCTGCCTTTGAGGCGGCGCCTTTGGAGCCAGTTGCCCATGAACCCGCTGCGGAAGTCGAAGAGGACAATCAGGTGGAACCCTCAACCGTATCTGTATCGGAGACGGAAGAAACCTTGGCTCAAAAACCTGCGGATTGGGAGGTTCAGACTCGCCCTACTGCGACGAATGCCCCATTGAACCCAGAGGCCGCTTTGCCCACTTCGCCCGCAGAATCTGCATCACCTGCATCCCCTGTTTCGCATGCTAGCCAATCGGACGAATTTGAATTGCGCGTCGTCGAACCAGCCCCCAAAGGACCTGTTCAACTGGATCCGGAGAACGATCCCATTAGCCGCGACAAGCTCAACCGCATTGCGGCAGAGCGTCGCGCCTATCTCCAGAACTACAACCACACGTTCAATACGCATGTCCAAGCCATGGTCATGACCGAGCAAGATTGGGAAACCCCCAGCTATGCGCGCAAAGGCATGGATGTGGCCCCTACCGCTTATTCCAAGGAATCCAATTTGGGCAAAACTGGCTTGAGCGGTGAAAAGAACGATGTGGAATTCCGCTCTCACAATTCATTCCTCCACGACAATGTCGACTGAAACGTTGGACGCTCGCTTGGGCGAAGACCTTAAATCCGCCATGCGCGCCAAAGAAACGGTGCGCTTGGAAGCTATTCGTGCGATACGAACGGCCCTCACCCTCGAAAAGTCCAACGGCAGCAATGGCGGTACTCTGACGGAGGCCCAAGAAGTCGCCGTTTTACAGCGTTTGAAGAAGCAGCGCCAAGAATCTGCGGACATCTTCAACCAACAGAATCGCGCAGATTTGGCCCAGGTTGAAGAAGAGCAACTTGCCGTAATCAGTGCCTACTTACCCGCCATGCTTGAAGGTGCCGAGCTTGATGCCGCCCTCCAGCCCTTGCTGGCGCAAGTGGGCGCCACTGGCCCTGCAGACTTTGGAAAAGCTATGGGCGTTTGCAGCAAAGCCATGGCTGGCAAAGCAGAAGGAAAAGCCGTTGCCGACGCTGTAAAGCGTTTGCTTAGCGCTTAGTACAGTTCGTAAATCAGTTTGACCGCGTAGACTTGTGATCGGCCATTTGCGGGATTCAACCCCTGCCAATGCGCCACTGCAATGGTCACGTCTTGACCATAGTAGGGAATTCTAAACCCTGCCTGAACATACGGACCATAATGGGCATCATTCGTGGTTCCATAGAGGTCAAACCAGGTCACATTAAAGCTGCCAAATCCGATTCCAAAGAAGCCTCCGAGCAATTTGGTACTGGCCGAAGTTGCGCCCATACCTGCATGGACCTCGCCGCAGAGCGCGAAGTTCAAGCCAAGAGCGGATTGTCCACTGATTAACGACTGCACCAACGAGGCGCCAACCGGAGCTCCAAGGCCATAGCTGAAGTTTTCATTCACCGGAAAGACATAGCGCGGCACATAGCTCAGGCCATTACCAATAAAGAGCTGACCGGAATTATTGCGTGGAACTCCAATGGAATAATCGTAGCCGAAACCATTCAAAAAATGTGGATCGTTCTGCGCCCACGTAACGGGGCCAATGCAGAGGGCCAACAGGAAGAAAAAACGCTTCATTGCGGTGAAGATAGTGCACAGCCGGGGCACAGCCGGAGGTACCTTTGCAGCATGCCAGCTCAAAATCCCTTGACCGCGGCGGTGCGTTCCTACAAAGCAGCTTTCACGGGCCTCTCTCCGGAGGCTTGGGTGCTGGCCACCGTCATGCTTATCAACCGAGCGGGCACCATGGTCCTTCCTTTTTTGAGCCTCTATCTCACGGAAGGCCTGCACTTTTCCTTAGAAGACACGGGCTACGTCATGGCTTGCTTTGGTGCGGGCTCCATGCTCGGGGCTTTCAATGGGGGCTATTGGACGGACCGAATTGGCTCCTACCGCGTGCAAAGCTTTGCATTGTTTGGCGGCAGCATTCTGTTTTTAGGGCTGTCCTTTTTGTCCAATTTCTGGATGCTCTGCGCGGGAGTCTTCCTCTTGACCGCCGTTGCGGACATGGTTCGACCGGCGAATTCATCGGCGGTTTTTGAATATGCCAAGCCGGAAAATGTCACCAAGGCTTTTTCCCTCAATCGTATGGCTATCAACTTGGGCTTTTCGCTTGGACCGGCCGCAGCTGGACTCATCGCCGCCATGAATTATCAAGGGCTTTTTTGGGCGGACGCCCTCACCTGCTTTGGAGCCGGCATCTTGTTCACAGCCTATTTCCGCAAGCGCCAGCCACGAAGTAAACGCGAAGTCAAGCCCAAAGGGCGTTCCCCCTTCCGAGACCCAAGTGCCCTCGCCTTCTCCGCTTTGGTGCTCGTATTTGCCGTGGTCTTTTTTCAACTAGTGGCTTCGTTACCCCTCTACTACCGGAATGAATACCATCTTTCCGAGGAGATGATTGGCCTCCTACTAGGCGCTAACGGGATCCTGGTCGTGGGCGTAGAAATGGTCTTTGTCAACTGGGCCCAGAATCGAATCAAACCTCGCTTTGCCATAGCGGCAGGCTGTGTGATTTTGGCCGTCTCTTTTGCCTCCTTGAATCTCTTGGACGGCGTTCCCAACCTCTTCTTGTCCATGGGCATCCTCAGCTTGGCCGAAATCCTTGCCATGCCCTTTATGATTTCATGGATCACCCTGCGCGCTGGCGACGACTCTCGGGGGCGTTATTTGGGGCTGTATGCAGCCACCTACGCGCTTGGGCACATTCTCGCGCCAATCCTAGGTACCCGCACCATTGCAGGACCCGGTTTTGACATCTTGTGGTGGATCTGTGTAGGGCTTGCTTTGGTGGCCGCCTTTGGCTTTAGTCAACTACCTCCCGCGACTGCGCGTCTATCACGGCCATAGCGGCGGCGTTCACGATCTCGCGAACACTGGAACCTAGCTGTAATACGTGGGCTGGGTAGGTCAAACCAATCAACAACGGACCTACCGCCTCCATACTTCCCATTGACTGGAGCAGCTTGTAGGAAATATTGGCCGAGCTCAACCCTGGGAAGACGAAAATATTGGGCTCCTTGCCCACCAAATCACTGAAGGGGAACTGCTCCTGCAATAGGCTGTTGTCGACCGCAAAGTTTGCCTGCATTTCGCCGTCGGCAATGAGTCCTGGCTCGCGTTGACGAATCAATCGAAGGGCATCGCGCATTTTTCGGGGAGTCTTTCCATCCGTCGAAGAACCAAAATTGGAATAGCTCAACAAGGCCACGCGTGGCTCCAAATTCATCTTGCGCACCATAGCGGCTGCTTCACAGGCAATCTGTGCCAGTCGCTCCGCTGAGGGGTCTTGGTTCATCGTGGTGTCCGCGAAGAAGCGTGGGCCGCGCTTGGTCAACATCACATAGACCCCGGCCACCGTTTGGCTGTGATCCTTGGGGCCAAGAATTTCAAGCACTGGCTTCACCGCACGAGGATATTTCACCATGGAACCCGTAATGTACGCGTCGGCGTGGCCCATTCGCACCATCATGGGACCATAGTAATCGCGGTTGCGCATGTTTCTGCGCGCCTCATCGTAGCCAACCCCTTTACGCTGACGCCACTTGTAGTATTCATCGGCATATTCCACAATTCGTGGCACGTGGAAACTCTTGACATCAATGATTTGCACTTCCTCGAGGCCAAGGCTAAATTCTTCGTTCAGGGCCTGGATTCTACTGGCATCTCCCAAGAGAATGGGCTCCGCAATACCTTCTTCCAAAACGATTTGAGCCGCTTTTAGTACGCGGTAATTTTCGGCCTCGTTGAAGACCACCTTCTTTGGGTTGGTCTTAGCTTTCTCCATGACGAGACGGATGAACTTATCGTCACGGCCCAAACGGCTACGCAATTCCTCCTCATACGCCTCCCAATTTGCAATGGACTGCTGCGCTACGCCAGACTCCATAGCTGCTTTGGCCACGGCCGAGGAAACGGTGTAAATCAAGCGGGGATCAAAGGGCTTGGGAATGATGTAATCCGGTCCAAAGGTCAAGTTGCGGCTGCCATAGGCGAGGTTGACAATTTCGGGGACGGGTTCCTTCGCTAGTTCTGCAATGGCTTTTACCGCCGCCAACTTCATCGCTTCGTTGATTTGGGTAGCGCGCACGTCGAGTGCTCCGCGGAAGATGTAAGGAAAGCCCAGAACGTTGTTGACTTGGTTGGGATTATCGCTTCGACCGGTCGCCATAATCAGGTCGTCGCGGGTCTCTTTAGCGAGTTCGTACTTGATTTCCGGATCGGGGTTGGCCAGGGCAAAAACCACCGGGTCTTTGGCCATGGTCAAGATCATGTCCGGTGTTAAAATATTGCCCTTGGAGAGTCCTACAAAAACGTCTGCGCCTTGGATGGCCTGCGCCAATTCGCGCTTTTCGTTGGGGCGCGCAAAGCGCAGTTTTTCATGCGTGAGGTATGTGCGGCCGTCGTGAATAACCCCTTTGGAGTCGCACATAGTCAGGTTTTCTGGCTTAACACCTAGCGCCAAATAAAGCGTTGCACAGGAGATGGCGCTGGCGCCGGCCCCATTAAAGACCACTTTTACGGTGGAAATGTCCTTTTTGACCAGTTCCAAGGCGTTTAGCAGGGCCGCGCCCGTAATGATGGCAGTGCCATGCTGATCGTCGTGCATGATAGGAATATCCAGCTCTTCGCGCAGGCGTTGTTCGATTTCAAAACACTCCGGAGCGCTGATATCCTCCAGATTGATGCCGCCAAACGTCGGAGCCAAAATCTTGACGGTTTCAATGAACTTACCGGGGTCCTTGGTGTCCAATTCAAGGTCAAAGACATCGATATCGGCAAAGATTTTAAAGAGCACACCCTTTCCTTCCATGACAGGCTTTGAAGCCAGAGGGCCAATGTCGCCCAGCCCTAAAACGGCTGTACCATTGGAAATGACCGCCACCAAATTTCCCTTCGCCGTATAGCGGTAGGCATCCGATGGATTGGCTGCAATTTCCAAGCAAGGCTCTGCTACGCCTGGAGAGTAGGCAATACTTAGGTCGCGTTGAGAATTCGAGGGCTTCGTGGGAATGACTTCCACCTTGCCCGGCCGAACGCCTTCGTGGTAATCTAAGATGTCGCGCTTGCGGATGGGTGCGTTTTTCTTTGACATGGGGTATGCTTTGCAAAGTACAAAGGTGGGGCTGATTTTTTATTGAACTACCTTTGGTATCGGACTAAACGCATTTAATCGTGTACACAGGTTTACTACATACGCACCGCACGGTCGCCTATCTCTTTTTGGTCGCCACCACGGCCTTGATTCTTTTGGCCATCTACCGCCGAATTTCCGGTGCACATGCCGCCGATAGCAAGCAAGCCCTCCTGGCTAAAATTGCCTTGATTTCGGGGCATACCCAGCTCTTGTTGGGCTTGGGTTTGTACTTCGTGGGACCTTGGTTTGACCAGCTGACCAGCAACACCGCCGAAGTGATGAAAACGGCCGAACTGCGTTGGTTTGCCGTGGAGCACATCGGTGCCAACCTCGTAGGCATTGTGCTTTTGACTATTGGCAACAGCAAGTTTAAGAAAGCCACAGATGCCGAAGGCAAAGACAAGGCTCTCTTGATCTACTTCGGATTAGGCTTGCTCCTTATTGCTAGCCGCATCCCCTGGGACCGCCTGTTCTAAGCCCTGAATTGCGCAAATGCTAGAACGTGATTCGGCCCGCCCCAGTCAGGCGGAACGGTGCATCCTTATCGGTGCCATCACCCGCGAACAGTCTGAGGCAAAGTCTACGGAATACCTAGAGGAATTGCGCTTTTTGGCCTACACGGCCGGGGCGGAAACCGTAGAGGTCTTCACGCAGAAATTGGACCGACCAGATTCGGGCACTTTTTTGGGCAGTGGTAAGATGGAAGAAATCCAAGAATTGATCCAGGAAAACGGGGTGGATTTGGCCATTTTTGACGACGAACTGTCCCCCTCCCAGCTGAAGAATATTGAGCGGCTTTTTGAAATCAAGGTGATGGACCGAACCAATTTGATTTTGGACATTTTTGCCGCACGAGCTCAAACCTCCTACGCCCGCACCCAGGTGGAATTGGCGCAATACGAATATTTGCTGCCGCGCTTGACCCGAATGTGGACGCACCTAGAGCGCCAAAAGGGCGGTATTGGTATGCGTGGCCCCGGTGAAACCCAAATTGAGACGGACCGCCGAATCATCAAGCAGAAAATTGCCATTCTTCGCGAGAAGCTGGTTAAAATTGACCGTCAAATGGCGACGCAGCGGGGCAATCGGGGAACGCTCATTCGGGCCTCTTTGGTTGGATACACCAACGTGGGGAAATCTACTCTGATGAATGCCCTCGGAAAGACGGAAGTCCTCGCCGAAAACAAGCTATTTGCCACGCTGGATACCACGGTTCGAAAAATCGTGATTGGCAACCTGCCCTTCCTGCTCACGGATACCGTTGGATTTATTCGAAAATTGCCCACCCAACTGGTAGAATCCTTTAAGTCAACCCTGGATGAAGTTCGCGAATCGGATATCCTCTTTCACGTGGTGGATATTTCCCATGAATCCTATGAGGACCACATGGCCTCCGTCCATCAAATTCTCACGGAAATCAAAGCCCACGAAAAACCCGTCCTCGTCATTTTCAACAAGGTAGACGCATGGGTGGCGCAGCCTGATGAAGAAGGACATTTGGGTCGGATTGAAGACCTTCAGAACCGTTGGATCAAAGAGTTAGGCGGACAGTGTGTGTTTATTTCCGCCACGAACAAGGAAAATTTTGACTCCTTGCGTGAGTCCATTTACCGCGCCGTAGCGACGTTGCACGCCACACGATTCCCCTTTGATACCTTCTTGTACTAGGGTTAAAGGGTTGAAGGGGTTAAGCGTTTAAGCGCACATTTCAGCGCGAAGCGCACATCAGTGAGCCCACTAGCCCTCCAGCCTCTTACTTGAACGCTGGAATCCCGGTCACATCCATACCCGTGATGAGTAGGTGAATGTCGTGGGTGCCTTCGTAGGTCACCACGGACTCCAAGTTCATCATGTGGCGCATGATGGGGTAGTCGCCGGTGATACCCATGCCGCCGAGCATTTGACGCGCGTCGCGAGCAATGGTCAAGGCCATATCCACGTTGTTGCGCTTGGCCATGGAGATCTGGGCGGTCGTAGCGCGGCCTTCATTCTTGAGTTGACCAAGGCGGAAGGTGAGCAATTGAGCCTTGGTGATCTCGGTGATCATTTCGGCCAGTTTCTTCTGCTGAAGTTGGAACGCACCAATGGGCTTGTCAAACTGAATGCGCTCTTTGGAATAGCGGAGGGCCGTATCGTAGCAATCCATAGCTGCACCGATGGCCCCCCAGGCGATACCGTAACGGGCAGAGTCCAAGCAACCTAGAGGAGCGCCCAAACCCGATTTATTGGGAAGGAGGTTCTCTTTGGGCACCTTCACATTATCAAAAACGAGTTCACCCGTGGCCGATGCACGGAG
>DLWR01000150.1 GCA_003444795.1 Cryomorphaceae bacterium | reverse complement strand
CCCGTTTTGTGTCCAAGCCGCCGGCGACAAAGGCCTCCAACATATCGTAGCCGCCTCAGAGGGGAATGCGAGCCAAACCATTAAGGTCTTCAAACTCTCGTCAAGCACGACGGAATTGGATGAGATTGTGGTCACGGGTTACGGAACGTCGAGTAAGAAGGAATTGACTGGGGCTACCTCGGTAGTTAAGAGCGAGGAACTCACCAAACTAAACCTTCCCCGAATGGACCAAGCGCTGCAAGGTCAAGTGGCTGGGGTGGTAATCAATACGAATTCTGGTTCGCCCGGTGGTTCGACGAGTATTCGCATTCGCGGACTGAGCACCTTCGGCGACAATGACCCCTTGATTTTGGTGGATGGCGTCGTGTACGACTCGGAAGGCTTGAATGCCCTGAATCCCAACGACATCGCTTCCATCAACGTCCTGAAGGACGGAACCGCGTCCATCTTCGGCGTACGCGCAGCAAATGGAGTTATCCTCATCGAAACGAAAAAAGGCCGCCAAAATGCGGCACCCGTATTTGAATACAGTGCGTATTTGGGTGTACAGGAAACAGCCAAGCGTTTAGGCTTGCTGAATGCGCAAGAATATGCCGTTCTCAAGAATAACGCCTTCTTGAATGGTGGCCAAGATCAACCCTTTGCCAACACGGCTCTGGGTGTGGGAACGGACTGGCAAGCAGCTGTTTTTCAACCTGCTGCCACCTCTAGCCACACCTTCAGCGCAACAGGCGGCTCTGAAAAAACCACCTATTCCATTGGTGGAACTATTTTCTCCCAGGATGGCATAGTAGGTGGGGATAAGTCCCATTTTGAGCGCATGAGCGGTCGTGTCAATTTGAGCACGGAAATGTCTACACGCTTGAAGCTGAATTCGGTCATGCTGTTCTCACACGAGGGACGGAACACCCTGCCCGAAAACGGTATAGGTTCGGTCCTCTTCAACACCATCAACGCCTACCCTACAGAGCCATTCTACCAGGAAGATGGACGCTACAGCTACCTCGCTTTAGTCAGCGACATCATTAACCCGTTGGCGCAAATGGCCAACACCTACAACGACACGAAGACCAACAAGTTTGTTGGAAAAGAGGAATTGGTTTTTGATCTTAATGAGGACTTTACTTGGACCAATCGCTTTAATTATAGTTATGCCCTAGTAGATGGCCGTGTCTTCTCGCCATTGGTATGGTATGGCCCAGGCAAAGCACAAAACACGGCGATCAACGCAGACTTGGATGCTCCCACCGTGGAAATTGCCGAAGGCTTTTCCCTCGAGCGTGGCCCAAGTGTTTATCAGCACCGTGATACGTATGGAGATTTAACCTTTGAATCGTACCTCAACTACCAGCATCAGTTTGGCGATGACCACGAGGTTAAGGCCACTGCGGGCACCAGTGTCTTCACACGCCAGGGCAAAGGCATGGGCGCATGGGCCTTCAATACTCCTAACAATAGCTGGGAATATGCCGACTTGTCCGCGAGCCAAGCAGCCGGAGGCTACCTGAATGGAGCGACCAGCTTCTTTTTTGAAGAGCGTTTGCTTTCTGCCTTTGGTCGCGCCGAATATGCCTACAAAGGCCGCTACCTTGTTTCGGGGGTATTGCGCCGTGATGGTTCTTCTAAGTTTGGGCCCAATGCACGCTGGGGTTGGTTCCCCGCCGTTTCAGGTGCCTGGGTGATTTCAGATGAACCCTCCTACTCTTCTACCCTAATTGAATTTGCCAAGGTTCGCATCAGCTATGGACAATCTGGAAACGATCAGATTCCCAACTTTGCCTACCGCGCTCTGCTGAATGGCGAAGGGGTCTACCCTTTTAACGACTTGCTAACACCAGGCATCGCCATCGGCCGTGCCTCCAACCCTGACCTGAAATGGGAAAGCACCCGCCAGGTAAACCTTGGTTTGGACTTGCGCATCAAATCCGCCCTGAACATTAGCCTGAACGCCTTTGAAAAGCGAACGAGCGATTTGCTCTTCCAGCCTGAAGTTTCAGGGGTTTTGGGCACCTACAGTGCAGGGGGCTATCCTCCTTTCATCAATGCGGGCGATGTCCGTAACCGCGGCCTCGAAATGGAAATGGCCTACGTGCCCAAGGGAGCGCTCAGCGCCAGTTTCAATGCCACGTACTTACAAAAAAAAGTACTGCGCGTACCGGCTGGCGTATCCTTTATTCCTGGCGCTGGCTTTGGGGTTGGCGGAAACGTGGCCACCCGTTTAGAAGCAGGCTTCCCTACTGGTTACTTCCATGGTTTCAAGACCGATGGTATTTTCCAAACGCAAGCGGAAATCGACAATAGCCCTGTGGTACAAGCGGGTGCCAAACCCGGTGACCTTAGATTTGTAGACATCAACGGCGATGGAGTGATCAACTTCAGCGACAATTCAGACAAGACGCAGATTGGATCTCCCATACCCGACTTTACGTTCGGCCTCAACCTGACGTACCGCGTGAAAGCCTTGGATTTCAGCGCCAATTTATACGCCGCAGTTGGTCAGGAAATCATCCGCAACTACGAGCGCCAACAGCCCTTCGCCAACATGCTGGACTACACCATTGGTCGCTGGACCGGGGCTGGAAGCTCCAACGATGTACCCCGTTTGAGCACGGCTTTGACGCGAAACACGGTATTCTCGGACTTCTATGTGGAGAAAGGCGATTTTTTGCGCATTCGTAACCTTCAAATGGGCTACACCTTCGCGGAAGGTTTGTCCCAGCGACTAGGCGCAAAGAAAATTCGCGCCTACTTCTCTGCGAATAATCTCTTCACTCTGACGGGCTACCAAGGCTATGATCCCGACATAGGCAACTTTGGCGGTGTATTAGCAGCCGGTGTAGACTACGGATTTTACCCCCAAGCCCGCACCTGGATGGGCGGATTAACGGTCAATTTCTAAGCGATGAAGAAGACGTCAAAATTTATATGGATCGCCGCCGTTGGATTGGCTTTTGCGGCATGCGACAAATTCTTGGATGTGCAGCCTCGCTATGTGCAGGATGCAGAGAACTACTTCAACCAACCCGAGGACTATGAAATGGCCCTCACCGCGGCCTACGATCTTCTGCAGACTTCCTACCTCACCCAATGGATTGGAGAAATTGCCTCTGACAACGCCATTGCAGGTGGGGAGAGCGTCACGGATACGGAAGGACTCCACCAAATTGAAGGCATGACCCACAATGCCGTCAACAATGAACTGCGCTCCGTTTTCCGCTGGAATTATGCAGGTATTGCCCGCGTGAATTACTTGATGGAGTTCAAGGACAAAATCAACTTTGAAGGAAAGGAGCAAATCATTGGTCAAGCGCGTTTCCTGCGGGCCTACTACTACTTTGAGTTGGTCAAGTACTTTGGCGATGTACCCATGGTCATTGATCAGCGCCTAGGAGCGGATGAAGTGACCAAATTGGACCGAACCCCAGCCGCAGAGGTATACGCCCAAATCGAAAGTGACCTGCGCTATGCATGTGCTGTTCTCCCTTGGTCCAATCCCGTGAAAGGACGCGTAGACAAGGCCGCTGCCCTCGCCCTACTTGGCAAGGCACAGCTCTACCAAAACAAGTTTGCGGAATCCGCCACTTCATTGGATTCCGTCATCGACTTTGGCGGATTTGCTCTAGTGGAGAATTATGCCGACCTGTGGTTTGACGCCAATGAATTCAATAGCGAAACGGTTTTTGATATTGAGTATTCCGGACTGGAAGGCGGCAGCTATGGCTGCTTCGTTTGCCTCGAAGGAAATGCCGCAGCCGGCTTTAATGGGATTCGCCAATACGATGGGCCAGTTTATGGCGATGGCAACAGCTACAACTTACCCACACAGGACCTCTACGACGCGTTTGACGCGGCAGACCCCCGTCGCGATGTAACCGTTTTAGATTTGGACGCCTTTATTGCGGCTCAAGCCAACCCCAGCAGCATTTCTTATGCCATTGGCGGCGGCGGTCATACCGGCTTCTACAACAACAAGTACATCAAGCGTCAAGGAGAAATTGGACTCCCCGACAACGACCTGACTTCTCCATTGAATTACAAAGTGATTCGCTACGCGGACGTTTTGTTGATGGCTGCTGAAGCCCATGCCCAAAATGGCAACAGTTCAACGGCACTCGCCTACCTCAATGAGGTCCGGAACCGCGTGTCCATGCCTGCCATTACCAGTGGCGGAAGCCAGCTCTTGGAAGATATCTATGCCGAGCGACGCCTAGAGCTTTCGGGTGAAGGGCTGCGCTTCTGGGACCTTGTCCGCACAGGAAAAGCAGCGAGCACGATTTCCAATTTCCAATCTGGTAAGCACGAGCGCTTCCCCCTCCCCCAGGTAGAAATTGACCTCGCGGGGGGCAACTGGGCCCAAAACCCCGGCTATTAAAATTTTTAATCTAACCTCAATCACAAAAACAACCATGAAAAACACCTCTTCCTTCTGGCGTCATGGGTGGGCATTTGCCGCCTTGGCCCTCTTGGTAGCTGTCGGCTGTAAAAAGGAGCCTTCTTTGGGCGACCCTCCCACGGCTGAAGATGCGGAATTCACCTTCATGCCATCAGCGACCAACCCGAACATTATTGAGTTCACCGCAAACAACAGCACGTTACAGGCCACCTGGGACTTTGGCAATGGCCAAACAGGTGAAGGAACCACCATCAGTGCTACCTACCCATTCGCCGGCACATACACCGTAACCTTGACCGTCCAGAATTCCGGCGGCTCAGCCAGCAGCTCTCAGGATATTGTCATCGCTTATGATGATCCTAGCTTAGTTAGCAACCCTATCTACGCCCTTTTGACGGGGGGTTCTTCCAAGACTTGGGCGGTAGACTCGGTTCGTCCAGGGCATATGGGCGTGGGCCCTAACCCTTCTGGCGCTGCAGGTGACTACCCCGAATGGTGGGCTGCAGGGTCTAACGAGAAGTCTGGCGCAGGCTTGTACAATGACCGCTACACTTTCAAGTTGAATGGTTTTGGCTTTGACCATGTCACGGGTGGCGACATCTATGTGCAAGGCGAACATGCAGGCGATGCTCCTTACACGGACACTACCGCTTCACCCGTAGGCGATTTTACCGCATTTATTGGAGACCAATTGGGCGAAACTTGGACCTTGAACGAAGGTGCAGATACAACCATTACTTTGAGTGGCAATGCCATGATTGGGTTCTGGACAGGCGTGCGCACCTACAAGATTGTCCATATCGACAGCAACGAGGTATTCCTGCGCTACACGGACAGCAAGAATGCTAATTTGGCTTGGTACATTCGCCTGGTTCCCGAAGGGTTTGTGAGCGACCCTGGTCCCGCACCAACTACCTTCTCTTTGCCCATTGACTTCGAGACGGTGCAACCCACCTTCACGCCCTTTGGCAACAGCAACTACGCCATTGTGAACAATCCTGACGCATCAGGAAGCAACACGAGTGCTACTGTCTTGGAAACCCAGCATGGTAATGAGACATGGGCAGGTTTGTTTGTAGACCAGACGGACAA
>DLWR01000147.1:2496-5602 GCA_003444795.1 Cryomorphaceae bacterium | reverse complement strand
GATGACAACCAAGGCCGTCCCATGGAGCGGTTGCTTGAGTCCAAGCGCATCGGTGAAGAGCTTCGCGACTACGAACATGGCCTCTGGCAGTTCTAATCAGATAAATGCTGTAAAAAGGCCGCTTTTAGCGGCCTTTTTTATTCGCCCATGCGCATAGGTATCATTGGACAAGGCTTTGCAGGGACCGCACTGGCATGGCGCGCTCACTGGGCTGGGCATAACGTGATTCTGATAGATAAAGGCCACGGCGGAAGCGCCTCCTGGGTCGCCGCCGGCCTGGTAAATCCCCTAGTTTTAAAGCGCAAACGCTTGGTGCAAGAGGCTCAAGCATGCATGGCTGCCTTCACGCCTTTTTACGCGCGCATTTCCACGGAATTAGGAACCTCCATGCTCTTTCCTGACGAAATTCACGAAGTACTGCCCGACGTGGCTGCGGAAAATGCATGGGGCGCCCTAGGTGCTGAACGCGGATTTGAGCCATTTACTGGGCCTCTCAAGCCTAATGTAGACGGCCGGATTCATGCAACTTCCTTGGCGACCGTTACTCGAAGCGCACGATTGCGCGTACATACCTATCTCGAAGAGAGTCGCACATTTTTCGCTCAAAAGCATCTACTTCTTGAAGAAAAGGTCACAGACCTCCGTCCCATGGAAACCCATTGGCGCCTACAAAATGACTTGGACGTTGATGTACTTCTGCTTGCTGAAGGGTTTCAAGCCCACTGGACGGAGCATTTCTTTGGTCCGCTTCCCTTTTCTCCTACCAAAGGAGAAGGCCTGAAGATTCGATGGGATGGTCCGCCTGTGAAACAGCCTCTCCATAAAAATGTCTTCCTCCTGCCGGATGGGGATGGCACCTACCAGGTTGGCTCTACGTATGCATGGGATGGGTTTGACGAAGGTCCTACAGAAAAAGCTCGGGAGGAGATCCTGCAAAAATTGTCCAGTTGGTTTGATCAAGAAGTTGAAGTACTAGATCAATGGACCGGAATTCGGCCCACTATGCGTGACCGTCAGCCAGTGTATGGCTGGCATGAAACTTTGCCCAGGTTGGGCTATTTGAACGGATTGGGGTCACGCGGTGCATTGACTTCGCCTTTGCTCAGCGACCGGCTTTTGGCACAGCATTTGGGTCGTAATGCACAAAAAAGTTGAAGTAGGTAATCCGAGCTAGGCGGAAGAGATAAGGCCCTAATACTACCAATAATGCGCCGAGGATTCCTATAGTGGTCCACATACCCAAACCAAAGAATACCGCGCAAATAATATAGGTGGTGATAAAGAGCGCTACGGTGTACGCATAGGATACATACATCGCACCGTAGTAAAAGTTGGGCTCGGGTTCAGAGGGCTGTGAACACACTGGGCAGTTTACATGCATTTTATCCATGTTCTTCAAGTGGTATGGGTTGGGATCGAGGAAGAGATCGCCTTCGTGGCACTTGGGGCATTTGGTCTTCGCGATGGCGTACACTTTACTGCCTTTTCCGAACATGATTTCCGTGTTTTAAGTCCTTCGTTTTTCGCTACAAATGTAGGCGGCCGCTCCGTGGAGGAATGTTACTTTTGTCACCCAAATGTTGAGCGTACACCAAGTCGGTCTGGCCTTCGGAGGCACGGACCTATTCCGAGATATTTCTTTCCTGGTCAATCCAGGCGAACGAATTGGTCTTGTAGGCCGAAACGGCGCCGGAAAATCTACCTTGCTCAAACTCATTGCCGGCCGCTATACGCCCGACTACGGTACCATTTCGACCCCCTCTGGCTTTAAAATTGGCTTCTTGACGCAGGATATCCCGCCTAAACCAAGCACCACGGTATGGGAAGAGGCGGCATCCAGCTTTGAAGAGATAAAGCAATTGGAAGCCCTAATGGAGGCCCTCAACCTCCAGCTCACTGAGCGCACCGATTATGAATCGGATGCCTACATGAAGATTATCGAGGACCTCACCCATGCGCAAGAAAACTACCAAATGCGCGGTGGCTATACCTACCAGGCAGACATGGAGCGCGTTCTCATGGGATTGGGATTCAAATCCACAGACTTTCACAAGGCACTGAGCACCTTTAGTGGAGGTTGGCAAATGCGGGTAGAATTGGCGAAAATCCTCATGCAGAACAACGATTTGTTGCTGCTGGACGAACCTACCAACCACTTGGACATCGAGTCTATTTTGTGGCTGGAGCAGTTTTTGGCCGATAGCCCTCAAGCGGTCATCCTCGTGTCTCACGACCGAACCTTTTTGAACAACGCCACGACTCGCACTTTGGAGATTGTGCTCGGTAAGAGCTACGACTTCCCCTGCCCCTATTACAAGTACTTGACACTGAGAGATGAAATTCGGGAAAAGCAGCGCCAAGCCAAAGCCAATCAGGAGCGGGAAATCAAGCAGACCGAGCAATTGATTGAACGTTTCCGCTACAAAGCGTCCAAGGCGGCCTTTGCGCAGAGTTTAATAAAGAAGCTCGACAAGGTGGACATTATTGAAGTGGACGATGAGGATACGCGGAGCATGCGCTTCAAGTTCCCACCTGCGCCCCATTCGGGCAAAGTGTTGGCGCGATTAGAAGGTATTCATAAGCACTATGGCGAAAAGCACGTGCTGCGTGGGCTGGACATTGAACTCGTGCGCGGCCAGAAAGTGGCCTTTGTAGGTCAAAACGGCCAGGGTAAGTCCACGCTTGTCAAGATCTTGGCGGAAAATTTGGCCTTTGACGGGAAACTCGAATGGGGGCATCAAGTTCAAGTGGGCTACTACGCCCAGAACCAAGCGGAAGCATTGGACGGCAGTAAAACGGTCCTAGCAACCATCGAAGATGCCTGTCCGGAAGAGTTGCGCAAGTCGGCCCGAAAGCTCCTAGGCAACTTTATGTTCGCCGGGGATGATGTGGAGAAGAAGGTGAGCGTCCTTTCCGGAGGAGAGCGGGGACGATTGGCGCTCTGCCAACTCATGCTTAATCCGATCAACTTGCTGATTCTGGACGAGCCGACCAACCACTTGGACATGCAAGCCAAGGATGTGTTGAAACAAGCCCTAGAATCTTACGAAGGCACCTTAGTAGTCGTATCGCACGACCGGGAATTTTTGGATGGTTTGGCTAACAT
>DLWR01000147.1:0-2276 GCA_003444795.1 Cryomorphaceae bacterium | reverse complement strand
AAGCAAGCCCTAGAATCCTACGAAGGCACCCTCGTTGTCGTATCCCACGACCGAGAATTCTTGGATGGTTTGGCTAACATGACCTACGAATTCAAAAACGGCAAGATTAAGCAGTATTTGGGCGGTATTGAGTACTTCCTCGAGCAGCGTAAGATGCAGAACATGCGTGAAGTGGAGCTCCAGCAAGATGCCAAGCGCCAGCAAAAAGAAGCCGCAGCCCCAAAAGCGGATCAAGGACCCAGCCGCGAGGAGATCAAAGAGGCCGAAAAGGCCTTGAAACAAGCGCAGCGAGAGGAAAGCCATGCGCAAGTGGCCTTTGAGAAGGCTCATGCGGCCCTAGAAGCTGTCGATCAAATTATGGCAGATCCGGTAGAATTCAAGAAGGTGTCAGCGGAACCCGATTTCTACAGCCGCTACGAAGACCTGCAAAAAGCGAGCGAAAAAGCCTTTTCAGCTTGGGAAAAGGCGACATCTGCCCTTGAGCAGCGTCAAAAGGCATGGGAAGCAATTGCACCCTAACTTTACACGTATGAAGCGGATTTTGAAGCAGCTGGGCCTCGTGTTTGGCGTTGTTTTGGCTCTGGGTGCACAGGCCCAGAAGCCCAAGTTGGTCGTGTCCATCGTCGTCGATCAGATGCGCGCCGATTATTTAACTCGCTGGGCGGATCTCTATGAAGGTGGATTTAAAACCTTGGTTTCCAATGGCGAAATGTTCTACAACGCGCATTACACCTATGCGCCTACCTACACGGGTCCCGGTCACGCCTCCATCTATACTGGTACGGATCCGCGCTACCACGGCATCATTGCCAATGACTGGTACCAGCCCGAATCGGGCACCTATATGTACTGTGTGGAAGATTCGGACGTTTCTGGCGTCGGAGTAGGTTTGGATCCTCAAGCATACCAAGGCAAGCGCAGCCCAAAAAATATCAAAAGCACGACCTGGACAGACGAGCTAGAGCTCGCCACGGATGGTGCCTCCAAAGTGTTTGGGTTCTCCCTGAAGGACCGAGGAGCCATTACGGCGGCTGGACACTTGGGAGATGGGGCATTTTGGCTTGATGCCACGGGCTTTATCACGTCTACGGCCTACATGCAGGAATTGCCTGTGTGGATGCAGCGCTTCAACAAGAAATACAGCCCCGAATCCTACATGAAGGGCAGCTGGGACTATTCACGCGATCGAAGCCTCTATCCTGCCTCGTACTGCCATGCCTATGAACGCGCCCCAATAGGTGCCGCCTCTGCCGATTTTCCCTACGATCTTGCTGCGCTTTACCGCGCCGGGGGCGTTGAAGCCTTGAAGGCGACCCCCTGGGGCAATCAAATTTTAGTCGACGCAGCCCTTGTTGCCGTAAGAGCTGAGAAATTGGGCCAAAACCCCACAGGTGCCACCGATGTTTTAGCCATCAGCTTTTCTTCCACCGATTACATTGGCCACGCCACGGGAGTTCGCTCTCATGAGACGATGGACATGTATTTGCGTTTGGACGCTCAATTGGGCGAGCTCTTCAAGGGCCTAGATGCCTTGGTAGGTGCGGGCGAGTACCTCGTCGTTCTGACCGCCGACCACGGCGCGGCTCAGAATCCCCGCCTTTTTGATGAGGTCATGCCCACCGCCAACTGGTATCCTGCCGATCTGGAAGCAGAGCTGCGCAGCCTGATTGCCGCAAAAGGAGTACCCGCATCCGCCATTTTAAACTTTAGCAACGAACAGGTCTATTTGGATTTGAGCCTGCTGGGCGATGAGGATGCCGACGATTGGATGGATGCCACGCGCGATGCCCTGTTGAAGCACCCCGCTATTGCGGAGGCCTGGACGCTCGAAGAGATTCGGATTTCACCTGACCCCTTTGCTGAAATGCGCCGAAACGGTACCGACAAGCGGGGCGGACAGGTCTTCTTTGCCCTGCACCCCGGACACCTCTCCTACAGCAACGAAGGAACTACCCATGGTTCAGGCTACGCCTATGACACCCATGTTCCCGTTGTGTTTATGGGGCCCGGCTTTAATCCAAGCGCCCGCCACAACGAACGCATTGGTGTGAAAGATATTGCGCCTACCCTGTGTAAAATTCTAAACACCGCCCTACCCAGTGCCTGTACGGGCAACCCGCTTTGGGTAAGCTCAGGATGGGCCGACTGAGAACTTTATTTTAAGTCTTTGGGGATTGTGCAGACCGGGATGGGCAGCATCTTATGTCGGTTGGCACGATGAAAGCGTGCGTAAATCAGAAATACCTCCCCTTGGCGAACGGTAAGTCCGCGTCCTG
>DLWR01000198.1:556-3841 GCA_003444795.1 Cryomorphaceae bacterium | reverse complement strand
GCTGTTCCGAAAGTTGCTCGGACTGGTCGCGGTTTTGGAGTACGCTGAGGGCTAATTGCTCGGCTTGCTTATCGTCCATTTCCTGGCCAAACTGCGCCATACGACCCTTGACCATATCAACGGCATAGGCGACCAACTCTTCCTTGTGAACGTGCAAATGGTATTCGCGGCTCAACTTGCTTTCGATCATCTGCCAACGCATCGCCTTTTCCGTGTTGGGCCATTGCTCCTCCACTTCTTCCATGCTGGGGGCCTTTTCGCCCTGCTGGGTGATCCACTTTTTCATGAAGGCCTCTGGCAAGGTCAACTTCGTCTTCATCAAATGGTCGGTGACCGTGTTGAAGAAATGGGTATCTGCGTCGCGCTGGTACATGCCTTTGAGGTCCGCCTCAATCTTTTCGCGCAATTCTTTCTCGCTGGAAACCACGCCCTCTCCAAAAAGTTTGTCAAATAACTCTTGGTCCAAGGCCGCTGGCTCCAAATGGTAAATCGTCTTCAAGGTGAGCACAAAGAGGCCCGTTGAGGCAGCCTTTTCCACTTCCGTGTAGCCCAAAACATCTTCCAACTGGAAGCTGACGATGAAATGCTTGGAGGCATTGAACTCCATGGTCTCACCCTTCTTCAGGGCTTGAGCTGCCTTCGCCACTTTCTTGTCGCTGATGGACTTCAGGCCCAAACGGCCTTCTTTGACCTCTATGCCTTCTACGGCGTTGCCTTTTTTGTCGACCATTTGGAAGGCGCCAAATAAGATGTCCTCCGCACCGGCCGCATCCACTTCCGACATCTTGCCATAGCGGTTGCAGATGTTCTCAACTTCGTCGTCAATGGCCTGCTTAGTCGCCTCAATTTCCACATAGGGAAGCTTCACCTTGTCGCTAATGTCCAAGGTGAACTCGGGCGCCATGCCAATTTCAAACTGAACTTGGAAAGAATCCGCCGTAAAATCCACCTGGCTGGGCATGGGCAAAGGCTGACCCAAAATTTCCAGTTTCTCACCTTCCAAGTAGTTGAACAAGCCATCCTGCAACATCTTGTTCACTTCCTCGATGCGAACCGAAGATTCATACTGCTTGCGAATCATAGCCATTGGAGCCATGCCCTGACGAAAGCCGGGGATGTTGGCACGCTTGCGGTAATCGACCAAAGTCTTTTCCACTTTCTCCGCAAAATCGGACTGGGCTACTTCAATGGTAATGATGCCGTTGTTGCTTGCATCAATCGTGTGAGAAACATTCATTTGTTCTAGGTCTTTGAAAAGGTTTGCAAAGGTACGGAGGTTTGGGGATTTAAGGGTGAAAGGCTAGAAGGGTGAAAGGGCGGGTAAAAAAAATCCCCGCCTTTTTGGGCGGGGATAATGTGGTGCGCGAAGGGGGACTCGAACCCCCACATCCTACGGACACTAGATCCTGAGTCTAGCCTGTCTACCAATTTCAGCACTCGCGCGCTTGAAGCGTGGAGCCACTCATGGGACTCGAACCCACGACCCTCGCATTACGAATGCGATGCTCTACCAACTGAGCTAAAGTGGCAAGGGGCGCAAAGGTAACAAAGCCCAAGGGAGATTTTCAACTAGTCCCTGGGTTCTTTCATTCGGGCCTGAATTTTTGATTCCGCCATCCCTGAATTGGATTGTATTAAGATGTAAATCCAACCGCGGGATTCAATTTTCACCGCGGTATACCCGTCGTCGCCGTAGGTGTCCAAAATGCGCAGACTTTGGCCCTTATTGGGCTGATAGATGCGGCGAACGACTTCCATATAGTCTTCACTATAACGGCCCGAAACTTCATACCACGTTCGGACCTGCTCGCCTTGCTCTAGAAACGTCTTAAAATGCGTCCCTTGAAAGGCATGCGGCACCTCAATAGCCACGTTCTGCGCCCACATAGTAGTGCCAAAGAGGATGGTAAAAAGGAGGTAAAATCGTTTCATATGGAATAGAGCGCCACAAAATTACCTCATTTCAACGACGATATGGCCATTTTAGTGCGCAACCGTCCGCCAAATGTTTAACTTCATTGATAAACATATCCCTACCTTTGGAGTAAATCGCTGAATCATGAAAAAGTTTTTGTTTTTGTGTTTAATGGCACTTGGAATGACCAGTTGGGGACAAGTAGCCGCCAAGCCGTCCTTTGAACTGGGCGTGGGATATGCCTTGCGGCACACGGAAAATTTTGGCATACCGAAGGCCTTTTTTGGCGTAAACAACATCTACAACGGTCTTGGAGCCTATATATCTCCAGAGTATAGAGGAAACATTACGTTTATCGAAGATGGTACGAATTACTACTTCCGCATTCCTATGGGTCTGACCTTCCAGATTAACGAAAACGCTGGGCTATTTGCAGGGGTTGATCCCATCAGTTTTGCTATGGGGAAAAACCTTCGAAAAGAAGTGGGGCTTTCTTTCAATACGGGACCTTTAACCATCCGGACTGGCTACAGCTACTGGGTAGGTGCAACCATTGGTGTAGGGGTCAATTTTGGCGCTAATGCAACACCCATCAGCTACCAAGCCAAGCGTCCAAGAGTGAAGTCCGCCCCTTCTGCGGCACCGGAAAAAATCACAGAAGTCATTCGTCAAGTAGATACCGTGATAGTTACCAAGGAAGTGGTGAAAGAAGTCCCTGTGGAGGTGATCAAGGAAGTCATCCGTGATGAAAACCTCACCCTGATAACTACCGTTTATTTCCGCGACAACTCCATTCAATATGTGCCTGAAAGCTTCCAGCGCATTCAGGAAATTGCGGATGACATCAAGGAATTAGCCCCCGGAACAATAGTGATAATTGGTCACACGGATGCCCGCGGCAATGAAGCCTATAACTTTAACTTAGGCATGGAGCGCGCTCAAAGATTTGCCAACGATCTTGTGTTGAAATACGGAATACCTGCCGGTTCAGTAGAGGTGCGCTCTTTGGGTAAAATGGAGGCCAATGCTGCCTTGGATAGCCAAAACCGCCGTGTAGAAGTCTTCATTAAGAAATAATTTATCGATAGTTGCACAAAAAAAGCCGGCTCATCGCCGGCTTTTTTCGTTCGTGAATACCCTCTTAATTCTGTTTTTCTTCGAGTGATTTGATTCGGGCTTCCAACTTTCCAATCCATGTTTTCATGAGGTTGAGCATCATGAAAAGAAAAACCACCATGACACCGCTGATGAAATAGAAGAGAACAGATTCAGTCAACATCGTAGAGAAAATTAGTGCGGATGAAGGGAATCGAACCCCCACGCCTCACGGCGCCAGATCCTAAGTCTGGTGCGTCTACCAATTTCGCCAC
>DLWR01000198.1:0-310 GCA_003444795.1 Cryomorphaceae bacterium | reverse complement strand
GCGTCTACCAATTTCGCCACATCCGCAGTTAGGATGGCGCAAAGATAGGGGGCAATTTTCGATTTACGGGGGTGCTCCGCTCTTTAAAGCGTTGGAAGTTTTATTCAACTAGGGGACCGCCACCACCCAATAGAATTGACTTTTTTCGATAGATCAAAGCGAGAGTGGACGACTCCACATCCTGGAAAAGATCCCAAATCAACATGCCATCAAAACCATATATGATGGGCTTAAACTGTTCCTTTTGAGTGCATTTAGACGCGCTCAAATCACCGAGCAAGTACTTCCCGTTCGAGAATCCAAGCAGGAC
>DLWR01000017.1 GCA_003444795.1 Cryomorphaceae bacterium | reverse complement strand
CAGGCCTTGGGGCCACCCGCGTTGTAGGCCACATTGCCGCCCAAGGTGCTCGACCCCCAACTCGAAGGATCCGGCGGATAGAAGAGCCCCTGCTCTTTACATGCTTCGTGAAAGACTTGATTGATGACCCCCGGTTCAACGGTCGCTTGGAAATTGGCCGCATCAATGGATAAAATCCGGTTCAAGCGCTCCATGCTTAATGAGATGCCCCCTTTTACGGGTATTGCACCTCCAGACAGGCCCGTGCGAGCGGCCGCTGGAGTGACGGGAATGCCATGAGCGTTGGCCACCTTCAAAATGGCCGAAACTTCTTCCACAGATTCTGGCACACAGACGACCTGGGGCCGAACATGAAGGTCTTCCGTTTCATCGTGCGCATAAGCATCCAAGCTCTCTTCATCCCAACGCAAGCGGTCTGCGGGAAGAATCTGCAGGAGCAATGGGAGCCAGTTTGAAGTATCTTCGGCCATCTGTGCAATTTGTCCTCTAAAATACAACCCAGCCATGCGCAAGTTCACCCTCCTTTTGGCCCTTTTTGTCGGTTTTACTGCTATTGCTCAACAAGCGGTAACCTTTGACGATGTATTCCGCTCGCGCGCCTTTACAGCCAAGGGCGTTTGGGGACTTCGATCCATGGAAGATGGCCTGCACTACTCCCGTCAAACATCAGATGGTATTGAGAAATTTGACTTTGCCACGGGCGAGTCACGCGGCATCCTGGTAGCCAATGGCGCAGCTAAAGATGCCAAAGGCGCCAGCCTGCCACTGGGTAACTACACTTGGACGGCTGGTGAAAAGAAGGTCATCATTGAAGACGATATGACCTCCATTTACCGCCACTCCTATACCGCCAAGGTCTATGTTTATGATTTGGCGAGTGGTGCTACGACGATGGTTAGCCCGGAGGCCATCCAAAACCCCGTATTGAACCCAGACGGCGATCGCATTGCCTGGGTCCATGAAAACAATGTCTACTACCGCTCTCTTTCGAGCAGCCAGCAAACGCGCGTGACCGCAGACGGCGTTAAAAATGCTATCATCAACGGCGCTCCCGACTGGGTATATGAAGAGGAGTTTGGCTTTCACGTAGGCCTCTCTTGGTCGCCCAATGGCCGCTATTTGGCCTATTACCGATTTGATGAACGCCGCGTGACCGAATTCAGTATGGACCTGTACGGCACGGAACTCTACCCTGAACCCTACGTGTTCAAATACCCAAAAGCAGGGGAAGACAATTCCTTGGTCACTATTTGGGTGTATGACACAGAGACCGGAAAGACCGTTGAAGCCACCCAGGGCCAAACCTATGAATACGTTCCCCGCACGCATTGGTCCCCCATGAATGAGCTCTATCTCTCCTTGCTCAACCGCCACCAGGACAGCTTGCGCTTGGTGTCCTACAGCCCCTCCACAAGCCTCGCGAAGCAGGTTTTCTTGGAAACGGATCAAGCGTATACAGATGCAGACCACAACCTGACCTTCTTGAAAGATGGCCGTTTTGTATGGATGTCCGATCGCTCTGGATTCAACCATGTCTACCTCGTAGATCCCAGTAAGAACAAAGTCACTGCCTTGACTTCGGGCGCCTATGAAGTCACGGAACTCTATGGGGTGGACGAAGTAAACGGACACATTTACTACCAGGCCGCTGATGTGACTCCCGCGAACCGAACCGTGTACCGCGGTTCCTTGAAAGGCGGAAAAGCCAAAGCCTTGAGCGGCACCGATGGCTGGAATGGCGCTACGTTTAGCACCACCTATGCTAATTATATCCTCAACCACTCTGACGCCAACACCCCAGCGCGCATCAGCTTGCACGACGCCAAGGGAAAGGAGATTCGTGTGCTGGAGGACAACGCGGAACTCTTGAATCGCATGAAGGACTACGCTCTTTCACCGAAGACCTTCTTCACCTTGGAGGCCACTAATGGGCAGCGTCTCCCGGCATGGGAGATCAAGCCAGTGAACTTTGATTCCAGCAAGAAATACCCTGTACTCATGTTCCTTTATGGCGGTCCTGGCAGCCAGCAAGTCACGGACAACTTTGGCGGTCGCGATTATTTCTGGTACCAAATGCTCGCTAACGAAGGCTATTGGATCGTTTGCGTAGACAACCGCGGAACAGGTGGCCAAGGCCGTGACTTCACCAAGTGCACCTATTTGCAATTAGGCAAATATGAAACAGAAGACCAAATTGCCGCAGCCGAGGCCCTGGCACAACGTCCCAACGTCGACCCAGGCCGAATTGGCATCTGGGGCTGGAGCTATGGGGGCTTCATGGCGGCGCATTGCATCACCCAGGGCGCAGAGGTCTTCAAAGCAGCCATCTCTGTAGCCCCTGTGACCAACTGGCGATTCTACGACAACATTTACACGGAGCGCTACATGCGCACGCCTGCCGAAAACGCAGAAGGATACGACGCCAACTCCCCCTTGAGTCATGCGAGCAAACTCAAAGGCAACTACCTGCTGATTCACGGTACGGGCGACGACAATGTACACGTGCAGAACAGCATGCGTTTGGCCGAAGAGCTCATTCAAAACAACAAGGAGTTTGACTACATGGTCTACCCCGATAAGAACCACGGCATCTACGGAGGCATGACTCGGATTCACCTCTATTCGAAGATGACCAAGTTCTGGAGGGAGAATCTCTAGGCTTAGGGGTTGAAGGGGTATAGAGTTGAAGGGGTGCTCGCGTAACACCCTGTCGTAGGAGCGCAGTTCAACTCCTCCAATCCCGCAAACAGGGCCGAGCGCAGCTCGCGCGCGCCTAGGCTCACATTGACGTTTCTTCCCTATCTTCCCGAACCTTAACACACACGTTTACTTCAACACTACACTTTCACCATGGCAACGACCGAAAAAATGACCCACCCCCGGGGCCTATACTCGCTCTTCTTCACAGAGATGTGGGAGCGTTTTAGCTACTACGGCATGCGCGCATTGCTTGTGCTGTACTTAACCACCGAATATGCCAAAGGCGGCTTTGGTTTTGAACGCGCATCCGCGTTAGAGATCTACGGCATTTTCACGGGTCTCGTATACTTAACGCCCATCGTTGGAGGCATGTTGGCCGATAAAATCTTGGGCCAACGCCGTGCCATTTACACCGGTGGTATTTTGATGGCTATAGGTCAATTCGCCCTGGCCGCATCCCATATCTACATGGCCGACGCAGGACAGCGCGAATTCTTGTTCTACATGGGCTTGGGCTTGCTAATGGTGGGCAATGGTTTCTTCAAACCCAACATCTCCACCATCGTGGGCACCCTCTATGAGGACAACGATCCGCGCAAAGACTCGGCCTTCACCATTTTCTATATGGGCATCAACTTAGGTGCCTTCTTGGCGCCCATTATTTGCGGTACCCTCGGGGAGCAAGTGGGTTGGAAATACGGCTTCGGTTCAGCGGGAGTAGGTATGTTGCTCGCGTGTATTTGGTTCTATTTTGAAGAGACCAAACTAGAGGGCCAGGGCATGCCCCCAGGTCGCACGGGTGAAGCGAGATTGGTTGGAAAAGACTTCGGCGTCATCGCTGGGTATGTCGCGGCTAGTTTTGCTGTGGTATATGGCTTTTTGGCCCTTCAAGCCGCTATCTCTGAAAGCGCTCTTTCTACCATCATCCAGGCAGTGGCCGTCATTGGCCTCTTGGGCTTGGGCTACGTGATTTACAACGGTACTAGCGGTTCCGAACAGTGGTCGCGCGTCGGCGCCATCCTCATATTTGCCGTCGCGAACATCTTCTTCTGGAGCGGTTTTGAGCAAGCCGGTGGTACGTTCAACCTTTTTGCAGCCGACGAGACCAACCGAAACATCTTCGGCTACGAAGTGGCTGCGTCCCTCTTCCAGTCCATCAACGCCTTGGCCATCTTCATCTTCGCACCTGTGTTTGCGTCCTTCTGGGTCAGCCTAGCTACCCGCAACCGAAACCCATCTACCCCTGCCAAATTTGGCTTGGGTCTAGCGCTGTTGTCCCTCGGCTTTGTAGTGATGTCCTTGGCTAGTTTCGCTGCAGAAGGCGAAGAACTCGTCAGCCCCATGTGGTTGGTCGGCGTGTACGTCCTTCACACCTTTGGCGAACTCTGCCTCTCTCCCATTGGCTTGTCCATGATCACCAAATTGGCACCGCCAAAGATTGTTTCCGTCATGATGGGCCTTTGGTTTGCCTCTATGGCTCTCGCCAACTACATGGCCGGCATCATGGAGTCTTTGTTGGAAAAGATCTTCCCGGGCATGAACCTCTTTGTCTTCTTGACCATCACGGCCGGTGCAGGAGCGCTGCTCATGTTTGCCCTGACCCCGTTGTTGCGCAGATTGATGAAGGGTATCCACTAAACGCATTTTGGAACACTCTCAAAAGCAAAGGGCGCCCCGTGGGGCGCCCTTTTTTATGGTATTGGCGTCACCGACTTATTGGTAGACGAAGTCGTAGCCTCTTAACGAGAGGGTCCGGTATTTCTTTTCATTGAATTTGTAAAGTCGCGATGGACGCTTGGCACGCTCGGATGATCGGATAAAATGATCCGTCTCAATGAGCAGTTGCGACTTGAGCAGCTTTCGGCGAAAGTTTCGCTTGTCAAAACGCTTACCCAACGCACACTCATACAAGCGCTGAATATTATTCAAGGTGAATTCCGCGGGAAGAAGGCTGAAGCCAATAGGACGGCGCTTAACCCGGCGCTTCAAGCGCTCCCGGGCATATTCCATGATTTCATTGTGGTCATAGGCCAGAATAGGCACATCACTTGCCGGCACCCAGCTGTAGCCCTCACGCTGAAGGTTATTGGCCAAGGTATCATCGAGGCGAACGGTGCAGTAATAGGCAATATTGACCACGCGCCCCACCGGATTTCGATATGGATCCGCAAAGACATTCAACTTTTCAAGCAACCAATCCGTTTGACCCGTGGCCCTGACCAACAATTCTTTGGCCACGTGCTCCGGGTTTTCATCCGCTTTTACCACGCAGGAAGGAATAATCCAAGCCCCCTCGTAGGGTTGCCCCTTCTTCTGGGCCACCAAGGTTTTCAAATTCTCCCCGTCAAAGCCAAAAACGACCACGGAAGTCGCCAAAGCCACCTTAAATTCATCGGGCGAAAATTCTACACGCATATCAATTGGGAATTGTTTTGCAAAGTTCTCATTTTAGTGGAATAAAGATGCGCAATAATTGAAGTTTCATTAAAACTTAACCTCCGCCACAAACAAATGTTCCAAAGACCCGCCTCCTTTTGGGAAGAAAACCGGTCACTAGGTTCCTACGACATCCTAATCGTCGGAGCCGGCATGGTGGGCCTTTGGACAGCTTGGCATCTGCAACGGCTGGCGAAAGGCTTGAAAATCGGGGTGGTAGATCAATTGCCTTCTGGCCAAGCAGGGGCCAGCACCCGAAATGCGGGCTTTGCCTGCTTTGGGAGCCCCACGGAACTGCTAGACGATCTACACCGCGAAAATCGCAGCGACATTGTAGAACGACTGTCCTGGCGCTACCAAGGTTTGCAGTCGTGGCGGGAAACCTTTGGAGAGGACGCTTTAGGCTGGGTCCCCGGACGCGGATTTGAGATTTTCTCTACCCATCAATCGGAAGCATGGCAGAACGTTCAATCCAATCTGGACAGCCTCAATCAATTAGCCGCAGAGTCCGGCATCCCAGGTGAGGTCTATCAAAAATCTATTCCTCCCATTCCCAGTCTCATAGGCTGTATTTCCATTGAGCATGAGGCTGGGCTGCACGCAGGAAAGGCCCATCAAACCCTTAAAGCTGCTGTTGAAGAGCATGGAGCTCATATCCTCCAAGGCATCGAAGTCCCACCTATGGCATCGTGGTCAAAAGAGGAGAATGCGTGGGCCATTCCCACCACCCAGGGAGTCCTCAAGGCACATAGAATCATTCTCGCCTCCAATGCATGGTCCGGACACATCCTAGACAGGAAGGACATTCTGCCCGGCCGGGGGCAAGTCCTACTCACGGATCCCATCGACCACTTGCCCTATGCGGGTACCTACCACGCAGATGAAGGCTATCTCTACTTCCGCAATGTGGGAAATCGATTGCTTCTGGGCGGTGGCCGAAACGCCTTCAGATCCCAGGAAGAAACCCTCTCCGGGGAGACAACCGTCAACGTGCAGGCCCACTTGGAAAGCTACCTGCATGAGGTGTTGCTACCAGGGTTTGAAGTGAAAGTGTCCGACCGTTGGGCCGGAACCATGGCTTTTTCTCCAGATGGCAGCAAGATGCCCCTGTTGGAATCAACGGACGGAATCACGCTGATTGCACGAATGGGCGGCATGGGGGTCGCCTTATCCCCGGAAGCCGGGAGAAAAGCAGCCCAACTTGCACTAGAAGTTTAACTCAAACCCCTAGGGAAAACTCGCGCGAAAAAGGCATAAAAAGACAAGGGCGACACCCTTGGGTGTCGCCCTCTCATTTCCGGTTGCCCGGTTTAT
>DLWR01000045.1:2334-3866 GCA_003444795.1 Cryomorphaceae bacterium | reverse complement strand
TGGTGGAAAACTTCGGCAAAAGCCTCGCGTTTGCGCCAGACCATCAGCCAGCTCAGGCCCGCTTGGAACGTTTCTAAGATTAAAAACTGAAACATCAGCGCATCGTCATGTACGGGGGTTCCCCAGTGGGTATCGTGGTAGGCTTCGTAGTCGGCTGCGCTGAGACACCAGACGCATTTAGTGGAGGAGGTAGGCATCGAGGTCGCTTTTAGAATTCAGCACCAAAGTACAGGCCTTCATCGTGCATACTTGACCATAAACGTTTGCTGGAAGGTCTCCAGGTCCCCACAGGGGATGGTTAGGGCTGCGCTCTAAGCTGAGCCCCTCACGGAGGAGGAGGTGAGCAGCCTCAGGACGAGTCCATGGGGCAAGTTCCCACCAAGACCAGGCACGGTCGGAGGCCAAAGAGGGGTGGGAGAGAGCTCGAGCAACTAGAGCGCACGCTCTTTCGGTCCATTCTGGACGTCCCAACAAGTGCCCTAGACGGAGCAGACAGCTCGCCATGGTGGATTGTGCACTCGGCAGAACGTCGTCTTCCCAATCGTAATGGGCTATGAATGCGGGGTCTTCTTGACGCGGTGTCGCGAAGAAATAGGCGGATCCATTCCAGTGGTTCTCGGCCGCTTCCACAAAGGCCACAGCCCGTTCAAGCCACATCATCTTCCCTGTGCCCTGAGCCAAGGAAATACAAGCATGAGCGCTGGCTGCGAGGTCGTCGAGGAAGGCTTGGCCGGAGGCGTGTTTTTCAGGATACTTCACGTGGGGACTCCCGTATTCGCCCGGTTTGAAGGTCGCCCAATGGGCCTCCGCTGCCTCAAAAGCCACGGCTTGGTAGTCCGGAAATAGCCGAGCTCCTTCTGCTAATCCGCTCACTATCCAGGCATTCCAGGCTTGGATGCATTTAGGATCTATAAAGGGAAGCGCCCGTTCCATGGCAGAAGGTTTCAAGGCGGATAGGCGGTCGGTCCAGGCGGAAGGTGGGAGTCCTTGAGCGGGGTGCCAGTGGATTACCCAACGCTGACCCCATGCCGCACCTTGAGCTTCAAGAATACGCCGAAAGGACTTGGCGTCCTCGGGGCCAAGAGCAGCTTCCAGTTCTTCAAAGGTCCAGGTGAAGGAACCTCCCTCGATTCCTTGGGTGTCTGCGTCCATGGCCGCGGCAAAAAGGCCGTCTTCGAGGCGCATTTCGCGTAAAAGCCATTCGGCCGTTTGATGAAAAGCGGAGGCAAAGACTTCCTGTTGGTCCCGTTCGTATAATCGGGCACAAAGGCGGAGCCATAGACCGTTGTCGTAGGCCATTTTTTCAAAGTGAGGCACCTTCCAAACTCCGTCCGTGCTGTAGCGGAAGAGCCCTCCGCGCACGCCATCGTAGCTGCCGGAATAGTAGATGGCGCCTACAGTTTTTGTCGCTTGGTCCAACACCTCCGGCCATGCTTCTCCAGCGCTTTGGACCCCGAGGAGATGCAGCCAATGGCCGGGCAGGGGAAACTTTGGGGCGCCTCGAAAGCCACCATGTTCGGTGTCCCAACGAG
>DLWR01000045.1:0-1965 GCA_003444795.1 Cryomorphaceae bacterium | reverse complement strand
GCCTCGAGGGCCTCCGTCAGGCGTTGGGCATAGGGGCCAGCGACGCCCTCTTGGTTTTGCTGAACCGCTACGAGGCGTTCTAGCGCCCCGAGCCACCGGTCCTTGGGCAGGTAGGTGCTTGCCCATACGGGTCGGCCGTCCGGCAAACAAATCACATTGAGCGGCCATCCTCCTTGGCCATTCAACGCCAAGGCCGCTTGCATGTAGGCATGATCTACATCTGGGCGCTCTTCGCGGTCAATCTTGATGTTTTTGAAATGCGCGTTCATGAATTCGGCGCATTCCTGATCTTCAAAGATTTCATGCTCCATGACATGGCACCAATGGCATGTAGAATAGCCAATACTTACCAGGAGCCATTGTCCCTGAGCCGCCGCTGCCTCCAAGGCCTCCGCTCCCCAAGGCCACCAATCCACAGGGTTGTGGGCGTGCTGAAGCAAGTAGGCGCTATGGGATCGGGCAAGTTGATTCACTGAGCAAGATTAGGCCTTTCGGCGGGGATGGAAAAATAACATGGAATTAACCCTCTGGGGTTGAGAAGCGGTACTTTTGCGGTCATGGATTCGTACTTACTTCTGGTCGTTTTGCTGTTTTCTCTCAGCACGTTGGGTCTAATCGTGGGCGTTTCAAACGACGCAGTAAACTTTTTAAACTCTTCCATTGGCTCCAAGGTGGCCAAAATGCGAACCATCCTCATTGTTGCCAGCCTTGGTGTTTTGCTGGGAACGACCTTTTCCAGTGGTATGATGGAAGTGGCCCGAAAGTCCGTATTCAACCCGGGCTATTTCAGCTTCCATGCCTTGATGTTCATATTTGTGGCGGTTATGTTGACCAATGTCATCCTACTTGACATCTATAACAGCCTGGGCCTGCCCACCTCTACCACGGTGTCTTTGGTCTTTACCTTGTTTGGAGCGGGGGCATCCATAGGCTTCCTGACGGCCATTGAAGGCGGAATGGATCCATTCGCCTTCTCTGAGTATATCAATGTTCACACTACCGTCGACATTGTCCAGGGCATCTTCTCCTCCGTGGGGATTGCCTTTGCTGCAGGTTTGACCATACAATGGCTTGCACGTCTAGCGTTCACCTACAAGTTGGACCAATCGCTGTCCAAATTGGGGGGTATTTTCAGTGGAATCGCTGCGACGCTCATTATTAACTTTTTAATTTTCAAAGGGCTAAAGGGTTCCTCTTTCTTGACCAAAGAAACCGTAAGCTGGCTGTTGGAAAAGCAGAATACCATCTTGGGCATTCTTTTTGTCCTGTTCACCGCGGTAGGTCAGTTTTTGATTTCTGTCCCAAAAATCAACCCCCTCCGCTTCATCGTTTTGTTGGGCACCTTCTCGCTGGCCATGGCATTTGCCGGAAATGACCTCGTGAACTTCATTGGTGTGGCCGTGGCAGCCTATCAAGCCTATGGAATGTTTTCGGAGGCGGGCATCGATGCGCACGACCTCATCATGGACAGCATGGCCAAGGAAGTTTCTACGCCAACGTTCATCTTGGTTTTGGCGGGTCTCATCATGATTTTTACGTTGTGGACCAGTGCGAAAGCACGGAAAGTTTCTGCGACCCAAATTGGCCTTTCTCGCCAAGGGGAGGGCTCAGAAAAATTCAAGCCGAATACCCTTTCACGACTCTTTGTATCTGTGGCAGGAGGCTTTAGCCAGACGTTGGGCGCGCTGAGTTCGGCTAAATTCCAAACATGGACAGACGAACGTTTCCAAATCCCTTCCATTTCCCCCGAAAAGGACGCCCCAGCATTTGATTTGCTGCGTGCTGCAGTGGATCTGATGGTGGCCAGTTCTCTTATCGCGTATGCAACGAGTCTCGGCCTTCCTTTGAGCACCACCTATGTGGTCTTCATGGTGGGTATGGGGTCTTCACTTGCTGACCGAGCGTGGGGCCGTGAAAGTGCAGTGTACCGCGTGGCGGGTGTTTTAAACGTCATTGGTGGATGGT
>DLWR01000047.1 GCA_003444795.1 Cryomorphaceae bacterium | reverse complement strand
GTGCCAAAGTTTTCGGCGCCAATCGTGACAAATATGGCCCAGAAGCCCGTTCCAAATCCTAGTACTCCACAAGCGAAGTACAGCATGGCGGAGGACTGCGCCGTGAAAAACAAGACCATGCCTAACAGAGTAATCGCATAGAATACGTGCAAGGCTTTTTTGCGGCTTTGAAGTTTCTGCGAAAGAAAGCCAATCAGGACATCACCCACGGCAATGGCTGCATAGGAATACAGAATCCCGCGACCAGGATCGATGGCTTTCTCGATCCCTAAATGCACCCCGAATTCCTTGGAGAAACTGACCAGAATGCCGATGACAAACCACGTGGGAAGACCGATCAGGATGCAGCGCAGGTAGCGCATGGCGCGTTCTCGGGTGGCGAAGAGCTGGAGGAAGTTGCCGCGCACGACTTCCACACGTTTGGCCGTGGCCTCGTACAAACCCGATTCAAAGACCCCAACGCGAAGGGCCAACAAGACCAAGCCCATTCCGCCACCAATGAAGTAGCAAGTGCGCCAATCAAATGTCTGCGCGATGAAGTATGCTGCAACCGCGCCGGTTAGGCCGATTCCAGCTACCAAGGAGGTACCCAGGCCGCGCTTTTCTTTGGGAAGAAGTTCGGAAACTAAGGTGATGCCTGCGCCTAGTTCGCCGGCCAGGCCAATTCCTGCTACGAAGCGGATCAAGGTGTATTGATCAACGGTTTGGACTAGTCCATTTGCGATGTTGGCGAGCGAGTAAAGGAGGATGGACAGGAAAAGGACGCGCGTTCGGCCCAATTTATCGCCCAGAATGCCCCAAAGGATGCCTCCCAAGAGCAGGCCCAGCATCTGCATGTTGATAATGAGTAAACCCGCGTCAAAGACATCTACGCCGCCAAACGACTCGAGGCTTGGCACCCGAATAATGCTAAAGAGGAGCAAGTCGTATATGTCGACAAAGTAGCCGAGAGCGGCGACCCAAACGGCTAGATTTTTGAGAATATCACGCATGTTTGAAAGGTAGGAACCAAGCACGTTTCCTACCAAAGACATCCGCTATTAAGGGGCTCTGCTTTGCGCGTATCTTTACCGCTTCCCTTAAAATCAAACAGATGAAAATCAGATCCTTCATACTCTTGATGTTTTTGTCATCCCTAGCGATGAAAGCGCAAGAAGCCCCCAAATCATGCTGCAGCGAACAGAAAACGGAACAAGCCGCTTGTGCGGAAAAACCCTCAGATGCCGCCAAATCCTGTTGCGCAGACAAGGCAGCCGCTAAGCCCGCTGGCAATTGTGCGGAACAGGGCGCAGCAAAGAAGGAATCTTGCGCCCATGGCGAAGGTCAGGTGGGCAAGCAGTGTTGTGGTGCCTGTCAGGAAGGCGCCAACAAGCCACAGGTGGTAACCATGCATCGCATTCAGGGCGGCCAGGTGCACCTGGGAGAGGCTCCCATGCATCGGATGCACAAAATGGGCGAAAGCACAGAAATGACCGTGGATACCATTGTTTCAGGAGACTCCACCAAGGTGATCGTCAAAGTGATGAAGCGCGCAAATCTGGGCCAAGGTGAATCTTTGGAAGACGTCATGATTCATCTGGACGGTGTGGAATTGCCAGAAGGAGCTTTTTCAGGCGAACCGCATGTGTTTATGTTCCGTGGAGAAGGCGAAGAGGTCTCTGGCATGACTGGCGCAGGAATGAACTGGATAGAGCACCATCCCATGTCCTCTGGGAACGCGGTATTTGTATCCGCAGACAAAGGCACATTGGGAGTTAAGCTGGAAAAGCGTGAAGACATCCAAGGTGCATTGGTCGTGGAGGTAATTCCTGCATCTACGGCGGCTGCTCTCGGTCTGAAGGTTGGGGATATCATTGTGGGGGTTGACGCGCAAAAAGTGGTCAGCGAGCAAGGTATGATGGACGCCATGGTGGACAAGAAAACGGGTGACGCCATTTTGGTGACCTACCGCCGCGACGGAAAGAAGGCGAAGGTGAGCGGCTTTTTAATTCCCACCGCTCCAATGATGGGCATGCCCATGGGTGGTTTGGTGCGCGGTCTTCCAGGCATAGGACAGGGCGAGGTCGAAATCATCACGGGTGGCACGGCACAAGCATTGGGTGATAACGTGCAGATCACGGAGGAGATGGGCGACAATGGCGAAAAGCGCGTGAAAGTGATCGTGATCAAGAAAGACGAAAACTAACACACCGCATCCCCAAACACATGAAAAGCACCGGCCATACAGCCGGTGTTTTCGTTTAAACTCAGCGCAAGTGCTTAAACACGCACATGTACCTTTGAACCTACAGTCCATTTGGTCTGTTAGTCTATTAAGAAATTCACACACATGATCCTTCATCAAGCTCATACGCGCGGCCATGCCAATCACGGCTGGCTCAACAGCCACCATACGTTTTCTTTTGCCTCCTACCACAACCCAGAGCGTGTTCATTTTGGGGTGCTTCGCGTGCTCAACGACGACTGGATTGCAGGGGGTATGGGTTTTGGCAAGCATCCCCATGACAACATGGAAATCGTGACCATTCCATTGACGGGTGCGTTGGAGCATCAGGATTCGATGGGCAACAAAGAGGTGCTGCATGCGGGAGAGGTTCAAGCCATGTCCGCCGGCACCGGTGTTTTTCACTCGGAATACAACGCAAAGTCGGATGAGGCATGCACGCTGCTGCAGATTTGGCTCTTTCCGGAGGAGCGCAATGTGACTCCTCAGTACGGCCAGCGCTACTACGATAGCGATGCGGTGAAGCGCGAGTGGCATGCGGTTGTGAACCCCATGGGGAAGGGAGATGGCTTGGGCATCCATCAACAAGCATGGTTTAATCTGACCCGAATCTCCGCCGGAACGCGGCGCGATTACGCCTGTAAGCGGGCCGAAAATGGCGTCTATTTCTTTGTCATTGAGGGCGCTATTTCCGTCGACAGTCAGGCACTCGGCACAAGAGATGCAGCCGGTGTTTGGGGCCAAGAATCCTATGCGGTTACTGCGACGGAAGATGCCTACGTTTTGGCCATAGATCTTCCCCTGCAGCTCCCCCGAATGGGTTAACTTTGTGCCTTCAATTCCTCAGATATGTTTGAAGGCCTAACCGAACGGATCGACTCCGCCATTCATCGCCTCAGCGGTCGTGGCCGAATCACCGATATCAATATTGCAGAAACGGTCAAAGAAATCCGCCGTGCCCTTGTCGATGCGGATGTCAACTATAAGATCGCCAAAGAATTTACGGACCGCGTCAAGGACCAAGCGATGGGCCAAGACGTTATCAAGGCTGTCCAACCTGGCCAGGCCATGGTCAAGATTGTCCGCGATGAAATGGCGTCACTCATGGGAGGTCAAGCCGTGGAAATCGCTGCGGGCACTGGGCTGCAGACGGTATTGATGGCAGGTTTGCAAGGTTCAGGTAAAACCACCTTCACGGCTAAACTAGGTTTTCACCTCAAGCGAAAAAAGGGCCGCAAGGTGCTTCTGGCAGCCGCGGACGTCTACCGTCCGGCGGCTATCGACCAGTTGCACACGCTCGGTACCCAGGTCGCCATCGACGTCTTCTCCATGCCGGAGGAAAAGGACCCCGTGGTAATCGCCCAAAAAGCCCAGCAAAAGGCCAAGGCGGAAGGCTACAACTACCTCTTGATTGATACGGCGGGTCGCTTAGCGGTGGATGAGGCCCTCATGGCGGAAATCAAAGCCATTCATTCCGAGGTACAGCCTCAAGAAACCTTGTTTGTGGTGGACGCCATGACCGGTCAAGACGCGGTCAACACCGCCAAAGCCTTCCACGATGCACTCGACTACAGCGGGGTCATCCTGACAAAGTTGGATGGCGATACCCGTGGCGGTGCCGCGTTGACGATTCGCAGCGTGGTGGAAGTGCCTATCAAGTTCATCGGAACTGGCGAAAAAATGGAAGCTTTGGATGTCTTCTATCCGGAGCGCATGGCGGACCGTATCTTGGGTATGGGCGATGTCATTTCCCTTGTTGAACGGGCACAAGAGCAGTTTGACCAGGAGGCGGCGCGAAAGATGTCCAAAAAGATTGCCACCAACTCCTTTGGCTTTGATGACTTTTTGGACCAAATCCAGCAAGTCAAAAAAATGGGTTCCATGAAGGATCTCATGGGCATGATTCCCGGGGTAGGGAAAGCAATGAAAAACATCGATATTCCCGACGATGCCTTCAAGCACGTGGAGGCGATGATCAAGTCTATGACTCCTAAAGAGCGCGAAAACCCCAGCATTCTCAACGGAAACCGCCGTGCGCGTATCGCCAAGGGTTCGGGCCGCACCGTTGCAGATGTCAACAAGCTCGTCAAACAGTTTGAGGACATGAGCAAAATGATGAAGATGATGCAAGGCAAAGGTGGACGCCAGCAGATGATGAACATGATGAAAAACATGCCCCGATAATGGCCCAGTTACTGAGTGGTAAAGTCGCAGCTGCGGCGTGTAAAGAGAAAATCAAGCAAGAGGTCGCGGATCGCCTAGCTGCGGGAAAGAATCGACCTCATTTGGCCGCCATTCTAGTGGGTGACGACCCGGCATCCCGCGCCTATGTGCGCGGCAAGGTGAAAGACTGTGAGGAAGTGGGTTTTGAATCCACCCTGATTCACCTTCCTGCCACCGCATCGGAGGAGGAAGTACTGCATGAAATTCAGCAACTCAATGCCAATCCCTCCGTGAGTGGATACATTGTGCAACTCCCAATACCTAAGCATATTGACGACAAGCGCATCCTCTTGGCTATTGATCCCGAAAAGGATGTCGACGGCTTTCATCCAGACAATGTGGGCCGCATGGCGTTGGGTTTGCCAACCTATCTGCCAGCGACCCCATTTGGGGTGCTCTTGCTTTTGGAACATTATGAGATTTCCACAGAGGGCAAGCACGCGGTGATTGTAGGTCGTAGTCATATTGTGGGGTCGCCCATGAGTATCCTGTTGGGCCGCAACGGCAAATTGGGCAATGCGACGGCCACCTTGACCCATAGCAAAACGCCCAACCTAGAGGAGATGACGCGCCAAGCAGATATCCTCATAGCAGCCGTTGGCAAACCCCTCTACATCAAACCCAAGCATGTCAAGCCCGGTGCTATCGTCATTGATGTTGGGATTAACCGTTTGGAGGAAAAACTCGTGGGAGACGTGGATTTTGAGAGAGTAGAACCCATTGCATCCGCCATCACGCCAGTTCCAGGCGGAGTCGGCTTGATGACGCGAGTAGGCCTTTTGATGAACACCTTGCGCGCTGCAGATGGCCGAGGCTAATCCACGCATGCTTCCCTTGATGGAGGCCTTCCGGACCGTCCAAGGCGAAGGAGCCCATACGGGTAGGCCTTCGTACTTTTTCCGAATCGGGGGGTGCGATGTGGGCTGCCACTGGTGTGATGTTAAAGAGTCCTGGGATGCTGGCATGCATCCATTGACCCCCATAGAATCCATGTTGGAGCAATTGAGCGCAACGGACCAAACTGTCGTCATCACCGGCGGTGAGCCCCTCATGTGGGACATGAAGCCCCTTACCTCTGCTCTTAAAGATGCGGGGAAACGGGTACACTTAGAAACGTCGGGAGCTTATCCGCTCACGGGTACATGGGATTGGGTTTGTTTGTCGCCGAAGAAAACCAAGGCGCCTCGTCCCGAATGGTATGCGGCCGCGCATGAGCTCAAAGTAATCGTCTACAACTCGGATGACCTTCGATGGGCAAAGGAACACGCCTCCCAATGCGGTCCAGACTGCCAACTCTTCCTCCAGCCTGAATGGTCAAAGCGGGACAAAACGCTGCCGCTCATCGTGGATTTCTTGGAGCAGCATCCTGAATGGCGTCTCTCGCTTCAGACGCACAAGTACATTGGCATGCCGTGAGGGTGAATGGGTAGAAGAGTAGAAGGGTAGAAGGGTTTTAAGCGATCTGCACACGAAGTGTCTTATCCATTTGGAGGCCTAGGACTCCGCTGAGCCACCCAGAATTTCCATCCCATTTAAACCCTTTCACCCTTGAACTCTTGAACTCTTGAGCTCTTTAACGCCTACGCCCTCGTAAACTCCCGCTCCACGCGGTCGATACCTTTAATGGCCTTGAGGTGGTTGGCGAGGTTG
>DLWR01000222.1 GCA_003444795.1 Cryomorphaceae bacterium | reverse complement strand
CCAGGACCCTAACGTGGCCGGATTCCTCGTGGAGCCCATCCAAGGAGAAGCTGGCGTGGTCGTTCCGGATTCGGACTTTATCCCCCAAGCAGCGGCCTTGTGCGCGTCCAAAAATGTCTTGTTCATCGCCGATGAAATTCAAACAGGGATTGGTCGAACCGGCTCATGGCTCGCGACCTGTGGGGACTGCTCCTGCACCGGCGGTGCCTGCGAGCGTCAATCAGCTTCCTATGTACGTGCGGACATTCTAATTTTGGGCAAGGCCCTTTCGGGTGGAGTGTATCCTGTAAGTGCGGTTTTGGCTGATGATGCCATAATGTTGACCATCAAGCCTGGACAGCATGGCTCCACGTTTGGCGGAAATCCCATTGCGGCCAAAGTCGCTCAAGCGGCATTAGAGGTTATGGAAGAGGAAAGCCTCATGCAGAATGCACGTCTGCGCGGAGCGCAGTTTAGGAATGGCTTAGAAGCGCGCATCGGACACTTGAATTTGATCAAGGGGATTCGCGGTAAGGGTCTTCTCAACGCGGTCTTGATCAATGACAGCCCGGATTCAAGCACAGCTTGGGATCTCTGTATAGCGCTGCGCGATAAGGGCATCTTGGCCAAGCCTACACATGGCAACATCATTCGTTTCGCCCCCCCGTTGGTCATTTCGGAAGAAGAGATGGAAGAGGCTATGGATCGAATGGAAAAAGTTTTTACCTCCTTTGAACAAAGCCTATAGTTAGGTGTTCTTAATAAGCCCGCAGGGGGGAACAAGGTTTCTTCTTGTTTGGTGTATAGGGTAGTTAAACTCCCTGCGGGCTTTTTTTATTCCCACGTCTTTTTCCAATCCACATACATGCCGTTGAAGTGCTGGCGTATTTGTTCCAGCCATTCGGGTGTAAGTGTGGCCTTTACGGTCGCCAAATCGCCGAAGCGCTCCTTGCTATAGCGATATGACTGGCGCATGGGTCCTGCTTCAATTTCCACCAGAAAATGGGTTTCCGTGGCGTAGAGCACAATTCGAAAATCAGGATGGGGGAGGGTGTCGACAATGCGCATACTTAGAGCCTGTAGGTGAAAATGAGGTTGACCAATCGGTTGGTCAAGTAATTGGGCACGGCATATTGACGGGCGGTGGAAATGTCCATAATCCAGAAATAGGATGCCGTGTTTCTGATTTCTAGTAGGTTGAACACTTCGAGTCCTAGGCTGGCTTTTGGGCCAAAATCATGCTGAAAGCCCAAATCCATTCGGCGGTAAGGAGGACTTCTAAAATCCTTGTCTTCCGAGAGGGGCGCGCCAAAGGGGAAGCCTCCCGTCACGTTGATCTGCATATAGACCTTGTCGTTCAGGTTGTCGGGCAAGGCGTCTTCCACGCGCATAGAGAAACTGTAGCGGTAGTCACTGCCTCGGTCTGTCCAAGAAGCCCCAAAACGCTCTTGGGCGCGAAACAGGGACAGGCTGGCCCATGATTCCGTTCCAGGGAGCCATTCACTGTGGATGCGGTTATCGATACCCACCACCCGCGCTATCCCCGGTCCTTCTCCCAAATAGCGAACACGCATTCCGTCTTGTTCAAAAGGGAAGGCGCGATCCAAATACTTCAGATAGGCTTCGCCGCGCCAAAAGAACGGACGGCCTTAAGAGGTGAACTGCTTTTCCACGGCAGCAATGGCGTGCCAGGCGTGTTGCATGCGGGCGTTCCCCAGGAAGGTGGACGTTGACCAGTCGCGCAGTTCACGCACGCTGGCTGTTTGAGCGTAGGAACCCGCGGAGAGTTCTATTCCAAGCTTGCTGGGAAGGCTCCAGAAGAGCGATAGTCTGGGGCTTAGGCGCTGTTCGCCACTTCGGCTGTCCCGAACATAGCGCAACCCCGCATTCCATCCGGGTTTCCATCCCACCTCCGGGATGGCTCCTTGCCAAAGCACATGCGCATGGACTTTGCCGTTCACCAAGTGACCTCGGCTGTCGGTGACTTGGAACAAGCGCAAGCTTTCCTTGGTGGTCAGCACGGTGTCCCCATTTTCAAGACGCACGGCGGTAGGCTGGTGGGGAAGGCTGTAGCCTGCCGAATCCAAGTTGACCCATTCGTGTACAAGGTCCAAGCCGTCTTGGTGGCGGTAACTGATAGCCCCCTCAAAACGCTGTCCATCGCCTTTGTAGATGTACCCGGCTTTGGATTGCCACTCTCGTACCCAAAGTTGATTTCGGGCGTAGCGCTGATGCCCCCCGGAACCTCGGAGGTAGGAGATTTCGCCAAAAGCATCCGACCCTAAATTGTTGTTGACTTCCCCGAGTAGGTAGGCACTTTCCACATCCATGTCTTCTTGCTCGAGCGCCTGGGCCACACTGGACTCAAAAAAGGCCTGTTGGTTTTCGGTGAGGGCGTATCGGCTTCGGGCTCCAACAAAGGCATTTTGGTATTGATATCGCTCAATACCATTCATATAAACGTTTAACCGGAGCACCTCGGTTACGGTACCGAATTCGGTTGTCCGTGATGAAGGACGCAGCGCAAAAGTGCTGGTTTGGGCAATCCCTAGAACCTCATGGAACCAGCGCAAACTAGCGGATTCAAATAGGAATTGAACATCCTGTGCATCGGACCGGAGGTCACCAGCAACATCCCCTCCGCGAATAAAGGGGGCGTTGCTGCGGTAGCGCAAACCAACCGCCAAGGATTGGTAGACCTTGCCATTCCTTCCATCGCGGTCCAGCACCGCAGAGGTAAACAGGCGCCCGGAAAATAGACCTGCACGAATTTGATGGCCCGGGAGCTCGTAAGTGTTTCGGCTAAGGTACTGCACGTCCAAAACAGAGGAGAGTTTGTCTCCCTTGGAAGCATCAAACCCACCCGCGGAAAATGCCAAGAACTGCACAAAGTCTGGATTGATCGCGCTGAGGCCCTCTTGTTGACCGCTTCTGGCTAATTGGGGCCGATAGACCTCAAATCCATTGATGATGAGAAGGTTTTCGTCAAAATTCCCGCCCCGAACGGAATACTGAGAGGAGAGTTCGTCCGAACCAGCCACCCCAGCCAAGCTCCGCACCAATCCCTCAATGGAGCCGCCCACTTGTCCAACGCCGCCAAAATTCAGCGTCTTTAGACGAATGGTATTGGCTTCAATGTTGTTCGCGATGATCTCCACCTCTTGCAACGTGCCTTCTTT
>DLWR01000221.1 GCA_003444795.1 Cryomorphaceae bacterium | reverse complement strand
CCACGCCATAGCGCTCCGGATCGCTCACGGGATACGCAAAGACAATGCCGCCCTGTGGGTTGGCGCTCTCTTGAAGCAGCTGGGGCATTTGGGTGCCGTAAAAGATATTATCGCCCAATACCAAAGCCACCGAGTCAGACCCAATAAAGTCCTTGCCCAACACAAATGCCTGAGCTAAGCCATTGGGTTGGTGCTGAACCGTGTACTGGAAAGAACAGCCCAACTGACTGCCGTCGCCCAATAAGTTTTGGAAGAGCGGCGCGTCGTGCGGCGTGGTGATGATCAAGATTTCACGAATACCCGCTTGCATCAACGTGCTGAGCGGATAGTAAATCATGGGCTTGTCGTAGACGGGCATCAACTGCTTACTCACCGAATGGGTAAGTGGGTGCAATCGGGTGCCAGAACCTCCGGCTAGGATGATGCCTTTCATTATTCGTCTTCCGCTAAGTCAATTAAAATATTTTCCATGTCCGAAGCGCTCAAAACTTTGTTGAGGGACATCAACAAACTTGGCAACAGAATCAGGTTGGAGAACATGGCAAAGACCAAGGTAATGGAAACCAACAAACCAAGGGCCTGTGTGCCGCCAAAGCTGGAAGCTAAGAAGATGAAGAAGCCCGCAAACAGCACAATGCTCGTATAAAACATGGAAGGTCCCGTTTCGCGAATGGCCGAACGCGCCGCCTTCGCAATGTTGTGTCCATTGCTGACCAACTCTTGGCGATAGCGCGCCAGATAGTGCAAGGTGTCATCCACACTAATACCAAATGCGATGGAGAAAATCAACACGGTGGAAGGTTTTACGGGAATGCCAAACCAGCCCATGATGCCGGCCGTCATGATAAGCGGAAGCACATTGGGAATAATAGCGACTACTACCATCCGGAACGTCTTAAAGAGCGCCGCCATGAGCAATGAAATCACCAATATGGCTAGAAGCAAACTGACAACCAGGTTGTTCAATAAAAATTTGGTGGAGCGCAAGAAGATGATGCTCGCTCCTGTGTAGGACAGACTGTAGTCCTCGGCTGGGAAAATCTCCGTGGCAACCGATTGAATCTTTTCAACCAATTGCATCATTTCTGGACGGGTGAGATCCACCACTTGGACAGAGATGCGCAATTTTTGGTGCGCCTGGTCCATGAATCCATTGGTCAAGAACGTCAGGTCTTGGTTCTGGTCAAGCCTGGGCAAACTCGCGGCAATCAAGGTGCGCTCTTGACTGTTCGGCAGTTCGTAAAACAAGGGGTCTCCTCCATAGTAGGCCTGGCGACCGAATTTCAGCACATCCACCACGGACAAGGACCGCGATACATTCTGCATGGTATCAAGCGCGGCTTGGAGGCGATCTACGCGTTTGAGCACCTTTGATTTTTCGGCACCGTTTTCGGACCGAGTATCCACCACAATTTCCAAGGGAATGACTCCCCCCATCTCGCGTTCAAAGAAGTGCATCTGCTGCACCAAGGGGTCCGATTCGTGTATGTCTGTGGTGAGGTTGCCCGTAGTCTCCATTTGGGCCATGCCAGCAATGCCCAAAGCAGCGAGCCCAAGCGCCCCAACATACACCTTGCCGCGATTGCCCTCCGCGGTGCGAACTAACCACTCAATCCATTTGACCAACCACTTCTGATTGAGGTGCTTGTAATGTCTGGGCTTGGGTGCGGAAAGCCACGAATACAACACGGGAATAATGGTCATGCTCATCAAGAAGACCATGAATATGTTGATGGAAGCCGCTACTCCAAAGTGCACTAAGGCTTCAGAGGAGGTTAAAATGAAGGTTGCAAAACCCAAAGCTGTAGTAGCATTGGTCAAAAAGGCTACCCCGCCAATCTTTTTAATGGTGTGCATCAAGGCAGCATGCACATTCTTGTCTTGCGAATACTCTTGGTGATACTTGTTAATGAAGAAAATGCAGTTTGGAACTACAATGACGATCAACAAAGGAGGCAACAAGGCACTGAAAAGGGTGATTTTATAGCTGAGCAAACCCATGATCCCATATAGACCCACGACCCCTACGCCGACCACCATGAGCGCAATTATGGCGGCCCGCATGCTTCGAAGCAAGAGGAGCATGATGAATACTGTCACCAAACCAGTCAACACTAAGAAAAGGTTGATTTCACCTTTGATGCTTCGGGCGTTGTTCAGACGCAAATAAGGCAAGCCAGAAACTTGAACTTCAATGCCGGTGCGGCGTTCAAAACGCTTGGTTTCGGTGTGGATGCGGTCAAAGAGGTCAAAGATGATTTCCGAGTAATTGGCCTTGTCCGAGATGGTTACCACCATCAAGTGGGTCTGGTTGTCTCGACTGCTCAGCAATCCATGGTAAATCGGAAGGGCTTCGTAGTGACCGCGTATGCTAAACGCCTCTTTGGGACTGTCCACGCGGCCATTCATGATGGTCGTCGTTTCCATTTCGGCCCCTTCTTCCTCGCCCAAGTAGAGGTCTACGGCATTGTGCAACGACAGCACTCCCACCACTTCTTCTTCCTTCTCCAGGCGAAGCGCCATGTCGCGCCAAGAATTTAAAACGGAGGGGGTAAAGAAGGCATCGTCCTTGGCCGCCAAGACAATGGCATTTCCGGATTCCACAAAATCCTCGTGAAAATCCATGTAGGTTGTGAAGACCGAATCGGTGGACGGGAGCATTTTAGCGAACTCGTAGCTGATATCTACCGAGCGGCCCGCCCAAGCCATCGCGCCGATGTAAAGCACCCAAAAGGCCAAAACGCCTTTACGGTACTTCAACAAAAAATCTCCAACGCGTTCCCACATAGGTAGCAAAGGTACAATGGTAAGCCGTGGCTTTTCAGACCGATTCCGCGCTCCAAGAATTAGGCCAAACTAGCGATAAATCACTGGGTGACTAGGCGCCGCGTCATTCATCAACGGGGCAACTTGCAGACTGAGGGTCCAGGTTCCGTCCTGCGCTTCTTGGGGCACGTAGACTAACTCGGAAATCGTCGCACCAAGCCTCGCATCAGGTCCAGGATCGCGGTCTGATAGCTGCAATCCCCAAAACGCCCGATGGCAGGCAAGAGCACCGCCGTCTTCTTCCCGATCCACGGAAGGAAGGTCCACGACCCAGTGCGCTATCCCTAAAGCCGCCAATTCACGGCCTACCGCTGGTTCAAAGTATGGAGCGTCCTGATTGGAATAATTCATCTCCCTCTTACTGAAATCGTTGGGCAAGGTCCGCACGATCAGGGCTACATGACCTGACAGGCCCCCGGCCGCTGCCACGCACGCTTGCACCTCCGGCCAGGTGATGCACGCCCCCGTCCCTTCTGAACGAAGAGGAGTAACCGAAATCAACAACGCCTTCATAGCGAATGGGAGGTCTACGTGGTGGATGGGGAAGTTCCCTTGGCAAACATGGCCCAGGGTTTCCGTATGGCTACCATGGGCATGGGGGTTGAGGTGCCAATCTTTGAAATTCACGGCTCCACCTTCTTCTACTGCGCCCACCCAGGTCCCTAACCGGACAGGGCTTACGGTAGGTCCAGGGATGTACCACGCGCGGCTTCGGCCCTCTTCAATGGCCAAACTTAAATCGTAAAATTCCCCCTGGACATTCATGCTTTCACGAAGGTAGGTTTTCCGGGTTTGCAAATCCATCCAAGGCAATTCGGTCCATCCACAAGAGCCCTTCATCTGTCAGTCGCCAGCTGTCGGGTAGGTGCTCCATCCACCCCTTTTGGACATAGTTCGCCCATTGCTGGTCAAGGATAGCTGCATGGCCACCGACATCCTGACGCGCCAAGCCTTCGGAGCGACGCAGACTGGTCATGATACGTTCGTTCAGCCGGTCTGTAGCGCTCAGGTTTTCAAACTCAAAGGCATCGGAGGAAGCTGCCCAATCAGATCCCACCTCTTCCGACCACGCCTGGAGATAGCGCGCATTGTTGGATACATTCCAGCGACGTTCCGCCTTTCCATCAAAAGAATGCGCCCCAGGACCAATGCCCACATACGCTTCCCCGGCCCAGTAGGCACTGTTGTGTTTGGCACGCCAGCCCGGCAGACTAGCATTGCTGATTTCATAGGGTTCCCATCCTTGGGACCGAAGGTGTTGACGAAGCCATAAAAAGTCTTCCGTGGCGCGGGCATCATCTGGAGAGGCCGTTTTTCCGCTTTGAATGGCATGGTGCAAGGCGGTCTTTTCTTCTACGGTCAGCGCATACGTGGACAGGTGGGGGGTTCCTAGCTCCAAGGCCTGACCTACGTTGTCCTGCCATTCGCCCAGACTGGTTCCTGGCAATCCATAAATCAAATCCAAGGTAATATTCTCAAACCCGGCATCTTGCGCACGCGCAATGCCCTCCTGGGCTTGCTTGCCGGTGTGGGCCCGGTTCATCCACGTCAATCGTGCATCCACAAAGGTTTGAACGCCCACGCTCAGGCGGTTAACCCCTAATTCACGCCAGGTCGCCAGTCGTTCAGCCGTCAAATCCTCTGGATTGGCCTCTAATGTGAACTCCCCGTCTGGCTGCAAGGGAGCGTGGCGCTTGAAGGTGTCGATTAGGGCCGCTATCGAGGCGGCCGGTAGCACCGAAGGGGTTCCGCCGCCCCAGTACCATGTGGCCATGGGGGTGGCTTCTAGCAGGCGAAGTCGGGTCTCCGTCTGCATGGCTTCCACCATGGCGGGAAGCGTTGTTAGTTGAGTAGAAAAGTGGAAGTCACAGTAGGTACAGGCTTTACGGCAGTACGGCACATGCAGGTAAAGGCCGGCCATCAGCTAGGGAGCTCAATGCGGAAGGTGCTGCCTTCCCCTGGCGCACTCCGGTAAACGGTCAAATGTCCCTTGTGGCCTGCTTCGATGATACGCTTGGACAAAGAGAGGCCGAGGCCCCAGCCGCGTGTTTTCGTGGTAAATCCCGGGTTGAAGACCGAGCGCTTGACCCTGGGGGTCATCCCTTTTCCAGAGTCCGTTACGTCGAGGATGATTTTTCGGGCCAATACCTGACCAGAAATGGTCAAATCCCCCTTGCCGTCCATGGCGTCCATCGCATTGCGCATCAAGTTTTCCACGACCCAGCCCAACAAGACGGGCTGCATGGGAATGTGGGGGAAGTTTTCGGGTAGTTCAACCGTGAAGGTGATGTCCTCCGAGGAACGGCGCTGCAAATAGTCCACCGTATGGTGTACGAGTTCGGAAACATCCCCCAACTGCCCTTTTCCGTCGATGCCAATTTTTGAAAAGCGGTCAGCCACGGTTTGAAGCCGGGCCAAGTCCTTTTTAATCTCGGCCACAGCAGCGGGAGATGCCCCATCTTCTTCTAGTAGGGCGGTCCACCCGTACAATGCGGATAAGGGAGTCCCAAGTTGATGTGCCGTTTCTCGGGCCATGCCCGTCCAAACGCGGTCCTGCTCTGCCTTCCGGGCGCGACTAAAGCCGATGTAGGCCAACAAAATGTAGGTGCCAATGATGCCCAACAAGAAGCGTGGATAGAACCGTAACCGGCGCAAGTTGGTGGATTCATTTCGGTAAATGAACTGGTCTACCCCAGGCAGGAGATGGACCAAAATGGGATCTGCGTAGGCCATCATCCGCTTCAATTCTGCTTCAATCGCTACACTCGAAGTGTCGCGCGCCGAAAGATTTCGGTGATTAAGGACGACGCCATTGGCATCGGTGAGAATGAGCGGTATCGTGGTGTTGAGTTCGATGATACGCGTGGCCAGCGTGAGGTCTGCCTCGGGGTCACTTTGCACGATGCTCGTGACCGCTTCTGCCCAAAGTTCCACGCGGCGCTCTTCTTCCGCGCGAAGGCGAGCCGCAAATTGTTCCGTATACCAGAGCGTTAATGCACCAATAGCCACTGCGGAGAGTAGCAAAGCCCCTTTCCAAAGGTTTTTAATCTGATAGAGATCCATCCGTGGCATTTTAACGAAGGTAAGTGCTGTTTTTTTGTGGATTTTGAACCCTGGCCTGTTTTTTGAGTTCAGGAAGTGTCATTTTTGCACCGCCATGCGTAGCCCCCTCTTCCTTCTTTTTCCTCTGGCCATTTTTGTCGCTTTGGACCTCTTGGCTTTCCAGACCTTCAAGGCGTTGGATTTGGGCCGAATTTTTCACCGAATGTATTGGCTGATTCATGGGTTGGGCTACGCCTATATTCTGTATGCCATTTTTCAATTTGATCCCGCTGCTAGCCCGGCCGAAATTCGCCGCGGCATGCAGGGTTTCATGATCTATGCCATTGCACTTTATGTGCCAAAAATCTTTCCAGTCGCCATTGGGCTTTTGGAGGATCTTGCCCGCACTGGTGCCTGGGTGGCAGGCAAAGGATGGATGAGCCGTCGCCAATTTGTGGCAACCCTTGGATGGGGCCTCGCAGCGATTCCCTTCCTGGGGATTCTACATGGCGTCTTCCGCGGCCGCTCCAAGTACCGTGTGCTTTCCAACGTGGTCAAGGTTAAAGGATTACCTAAAGCCTTCCACGGCTTCAAATTGCTCCAAATTTCGGACATCCACAGCGGTAGTTTCAGCGACCCCGATGAAGTCCAACAGGGCATTGATATGGTCCTCGCTCAGCAGGTAGATGCCATTGCGTTTACAGGGGACTTGGTCAATAATGTGGCGGAAGAAATGACCCCCTGGATTGCCGCCTTCCAAAAAATCCAAGCACCTTTTGGTGTCTATTCGATACTGGGCAACCACGACTACGGAGACTATTGGCAATGGCCCAGTGCCACCGCAAAAGTGGACAACTTCAATGCCTTGTGCGACACCCATGCCAAGCTGGGATGGAATCTTCTGCGCAACGAACACCGCATCTTGGAAAAAGACGGCGAGCGCCTGGAAATTGTAGGGATTGAAAACTGGGGCAACCCCCCTTTTACCCAATACGGCGATTTAAACTTGGCCCTCAACGGCCTGCCCGCAGAAACCCCAGAAATCCTTTTGAGCCATGACCCACCCCACTACGATGCCCACGTAGTTCAGCACCCAGCCAACATCGCGCTCACCTTGAGCGGCCACACGCACGGCATGCAGTTTGGCATTGAAATCCCCGGTTGGCTGAAATGGAGCCCGGTCAAATTCAAATACCCCAAATGGGCCGGAAATTATCCGGAGGCCGACCAAACTCGTACCCTCTATGTCAACCGTGGATTTGGCTATCTTGCCTTCCCGGGGCGCGTGGGTATTTGGCCCGAGATTACCGTTCACGAATTACAACCTGCTTAATCTGTCGAAATTTTGAAAACTTCGTACGCAAAA
>DLWR01000054.1 GCA_003444795.1 Cryomorphaceae bacterium | reverse complement strand
CGGTGGGTCCAATCGTCGCTCGCCACTTGGGACATTGGCCAGGGCTGCGCTGGGGCCGCACCGTGCGCGGCACGGTCGGCAGGAGCGGGCCAATCGCCCAATTTCAAATGATCGGTTACCCCCGGATAGGTGCGCAAAATATGGCCCCAAATGTCTTGTCCGTAATATTCTTCCGTCAGGTAGAGGGTGAGGCCATCCCGAGGGCGGGTGAAGGCGACATAGAGGAGATTGTAGTCGTCAAAGATGCGCTCCTCGACGGCGCGTTCGGAGGCTGCCACGTATTCGGGATGGACGGCGTTGAGGGGTTCGCGGACCTTGGGCTCCTTCATGGATTTGAGGGAGAGCAAGGAGGATGGGGGTGCCTCTGTGTCGATGCCGAAGAGCTCGGTCCAGTCCAGTTCCATCCATTGGCTGCGGCCGTCTTTGGGCTTCAACGTGGCAAAGGGGACGTAGACTAAGGGGAACTCCAGTCCCTTAGAGGCGTGAATGGTCAAGAGCTCAATGGCATCCATCCCGGGAGGGGTAGAAATACTCCAGGCGTCTTTTTTACAGGCCCATTCGGCCATAAACGCTTCCAAACGGTTCAACTGCTTGTGCGAGAAGTCGTGCAGCGCATCTAAAAAGCGAAGGACAAATGGGTCCCCTAAATGGGCAATATTCAGGGCGCGAGCCATGTATTCGCCCATTTCGTAGAGGCTGAGCTTCCAGGCAATGTCGACGTCAAATCCTGGCAATATGGCCTTCAAGGCAGTGGGGAAAGCGGGAGCCTCCGGGTCTTTCAGGGCGACTCCGGCGAGGTGAAGTTCCTCTTCTGGGACTGCCCATAACCCCGAAGCGTGAAGGCTTTGCACTACCGCCCACTGCCGATCTCGTTCGCGGGGCACCAGCATCCAGTTCATCAGAGCCGCCATGGCCACTACGTAGGAGGAACTTGAGAGGGCGAGGAGTTCGGAGGATACAATGGGTATGCCTTCTTTTGCCAGGCGCAGGGCGATGGCTCGGCCTTGGCGCTTGTCGCGGACCAGAATAGCCATGTCGGACCAGGCCCATTTGGCGGATTCGGCGTCGCGTAGATCCTGTACCAAGGTGTCCAGGGCTAGCGGCCAAAGTTCGGCCTGAACCAGCTTGGGTAGCAATCGAACATAAACACGGCCGCCCGGCTTTCCTTTGGGATTTTGAGGAGCGCGCTGGTAGCTCGTTGCGTGGCTGGGGCGCGTGAAAACATCCTGGGCAGCGAGGTCCACAAATAGGGCGTTGTTAAAGTCGACGATTTGGGTTCGGCTCCGCCAATTGTCCTGGAGGGGAATGTGTTCCGTTCGACCTTGGAGGGAAGGATAGTCGTCCAATGGTGGTTGGCTAGACTCACTTCGGTTGATGAGGTCCAGAAAAGATTCCGCATCGCTGCCGCGCCAACGGTAGATCGACTGCTTGCCGTCGCCCACAATGAGGCTGCTGCCCTGTTCGGCGGAAAGGGCATTCTCGAGCAAAGGCCAAAGGTTGGCCCACTGGAGGCTAGACGTGTCTTGCGCTTCGTCGACAAAGAAGTGCTGGTAGCGCTCCCCGAGGCGTTCAAATAGATAAGCCGCAGGTTGCTTGCCCAGTTCGTCGTGAATGAGGCGATTAAATTTCCAAAGAGGCTGAATTCGAAGGCGCTCGAGCACCCGCTCCAGGGCCTTGGATAGTTCCACCATCACGGAGGCGCTTCTATCGTTTTTTCGAATTTCCTTGACCAACATGGCCTGGCCGGCAAGTTCAAGCGCGCGCTGAAAGCATCTTCCCAACTCCTGGCCCAGTTCCGGGCCCTTTTTGCTTCGTTCCGCCATTTTGTAGACCAGCATGGGGTCTTCCATGACTTTCTGGAGAGAGGGGCTTGGGACCCAGTCGCTCGGTTCGCGTTTTAAGAGGCGGCCCGCCAAGCCCGTGTAGTAGTTTACATTGGACATCGCCGAGGTATCCGCCCCCTGTAGGGCCTGGAATATGGCATTTCCCACGTCTGAGGCCGCTTCCAAAAGATGACGTTGGAAGGCTTGAAGCGCCTTTTGAGCATCCGCATGAGATTCCAAGGACCATTGACCTAGGGCGCGCAGGGCGTCCACACTTGTTTCCTTGCTCAAATGCGCCGCCATGTCCAGCAGGGCAGGGTAGATATCACCGCCCTTTTCGTCTTCGACATTGGATTCAGCAAAGGCTATCAGGACTTGGGTAAGCGCTTGGTTGGTGCCCACCTCGGTCATGAGTTCTTGAACGGCTAGGTCTAGTAGAAGCTCCTGCTCCAGTTCCACCTCAAATTGGCCGGGGAGGCCCAGTTCGAGGGCGAAGGTTCGGACCAACTTATGCGTGAATTGATCCAGGGTTCCAATCCCTATGGAACCATAGTCGTGCAGCATGAGCTCCAAGGTCTTTCGGGCCCGGATCGCTAGTTCCCGTTCTGAAATTTCCAAAATTTCACAGACCGCTTCAGCGAGCCCCTTGGAGTCCCCAAAGTCCGCTACTTCTGAAAAGTCCCGGAGGCTGTCCAGAATTCGGCGCTTCATTTCATTCGCCGCCTTATTCGTGAAGGTCAGGGCCAAAATGTGGACAAAAGCTTTGGGCTGCTGTGGATCGCGCAACGCAGTGGCCAAGTACTCCGCCGCCAAGCGAAAGGTCTTGCCCGCCCCGGCGCTTGCGCTGAAAACACTCAGGGATTTGGTTCGGATCGGGAAAGAGGCCATACCTTAAAGATAGCGGTCGAGAACAACCTTCAGCCCCTACCTTTGTTATACCTTCAATAAAAATTCAATCTCATGTTTACACTTCCACACCTCCCCTATGCATACAGCGCATTGGAGCCCCATATTGATACGCAGACCATGGAGATCCACCACTCCAAGCACCACCAAGCCTATATCAACAACCTGAACGCTGCCATCGAAGGCACGGACATGGCTGGCAAGTCTTTGGAGGAGCTTTTGTCTTCACATACGGACGTTGCGGCGGTTCGCAATAACGGCGGAGGCCATTGGAATCACTCTATGTTCTGGACGGTTATGTCTCCCAATGGCGGAGGACAGCCCGAAGGCGATTTGGCCGAAGCCATCAACGCGGCTTTTGGCTCTTTTGAAGACTTTAAGGCCGCTTTCACCAAGGCTGCCGGCACGCGCTTTGGCTCAGGTTGGGCTTGGTTGTGTGTAAACAAGGGTGGACGCTTGGAGGTTTGCTCTACGGCCAACCAAGACAACCCTTTAATGCCCGGTGTTGGTTGCGAAGGAACGCCCATCCTTGGCTTGGACGTTTGGGAGCACGCCTACTACCTCAAATATCAAAACCGTCGCCCCGACTACGTGGGCGCCTTCTTCAACGTCATTAATTGGGACGAAGTGAACACGCGCTACCAAGCTGCCAAGTAAGTTCTCCTTCTCAAAGACCACCAACCCCTGCCGCTCTGCGGTGAGGGTTTTTTGTGCTTTAAACTTTGGTTGGATGGCGCAACGCCCACAAGGTATACTCAGGCTGGATTTGGTAGATGCAAAGTCAGCGTTTTCCCATCAAAATCAGCCCAAGAATTCCATTGGATCCAATCGCCCAGGTTGCAGAATTTGGACCCGGTAGTTTCTAAATCCGTGAGCACCGGAAAGTGCCGGTGCCCAAACAACCAATAATCCGCCTTAAGCGTTTTACCCATTTCAAGCGCATAACGGTACAGCGCTTCTTCCCGAACATCCTTCATGGCATAGTCTTCATGTCCTGTTCGCGCACGGGACCCTTTAGATAGCCAAGACGCCAACGCAATCCCTACATCAGGATGCACCCAGCGGTAGGCCCATTGGAAGGGTTTAAAGGTGAATACCCGTTTGATGATCTTGTACCCTGTGTCTCCGGGACCTATGCCATCGCCGTGCCCTATGTAAAAAGTTTTATCGCCCCAAACGTGAACCATAGGTTTAGTATGTATCTGAAAACCAATTTCTTGAGACAAATAGTCTCGCATCCACAAGTCGTGGTTTCCCGTAAAGAAATGCAGGGAAATCCCTTGATCATGAAGCTCAGCCAGCTTGCCTAAAACCCGGACAAAGCCTTTGGGGACCGCTCGCTTATACTCAAACCAGAAATCAAACAGGTCTCCGACCAGATAGACGGCTTCGGCATCCTTTCGGATGGTTTGCAGCCATGTGCAGAAACGTTTTTCGCGTTCGGCCGATTTTGAAGCCGTGGGGGCCCCCAAATGAAGGTCACTTGCGAAGTAAATTCGCTTACCAGAAGGTAGTTGGTACTTCGTCACCGACATAGTCCCGAAGATAGCGAGAATCCTCGCTTCCCGCGTATCGAAGGGCAGTTTGTTCAGTGAGTTAGTAATGCCTAACTTACCCAAACCAAACCCACTATGGATCAACTCGCGCACGCCCATCCTGTCCTACTCGCCTTCTTGGCGACCACCTTTACATGGCTCATGACGGCTACTGGCGCTGCCCTTGTTTTCCTATTTAAAGAAATGCCGCGCAAGTGGTTGGATGGTATGCTGGGCTTTACGGGCGGTGTCATGATAGCTGCTTCCTATTGGAGTTTGCTTGCGCCTTCCATTGAGCTCTCTGAGAACTTAGGGTACTTGCCTTGGCTGCCTCCCGCCATTGGCTTTGCCGCGGGTGCTTTGTTTTTGTTTGGCCTGGACAAATTTGTACCGCACCTCCATATCAACTTCAACAAGAACGAAGCAGAGGGCGTTGAAACCGATTGGAAATCCACCACCCTGTTGGTCTTAGCTATTACGCTGCACAACATTCCCGAGGGATTGGCCGTAGGGGTGGCTTTTGGAGCCTATGCTGCTGGAATTGACGGCGCGACCCTTGGCGCTGCCATCGCATTGGCCATCGGTATTGGTATTCAAAATTTTCCAGAAGGCATTGCCGTAAGCTTTCCATTGCGCCGAAAGGGCGTTTCGCGAGGCCGAAGCTTTTGGTTTGGGCAACTGTCCGCCATTGTAGAGCCGGTAGCTGGCGTCATTGGGGCCATCGCCGTCATGTACATGCAGCCTGTGCTCCCCTTTGCCCTTGCCTTTGCAGCAGGCGCGATGATTTATGTCGTCGTGGAGGAGGTCATCCCTGAAACGCAAAGGGACCGCTACACAGACGTTGCGGCATTAGGCTTCATAGGCGGCTTTATCGTCATGATGTGCCTAGACGTGGCCCTGGGGTGAAAGAGGAAAAGGGTTAAAGAGTTGGTGAATTACGATACCGCCCCAAAATTTGTGTCACTCCAAAGGCGCTCTTTCGCCAACTAGTCCTCTAGCCAACAAGCCAACAAGCCCTCTAGTTGAACAGCTTCAGAATGTCGTTGCCATTGACCAGCAACAACAAGCCCAGCAGCAAGAAGAAGCCTGCCATTTGCGCCACTTCCATGACTTTGGTGCTCGGAACTTTGCCCGTGACCATTTCGATCAAAACGAACAAGGCATGCCCGCCGTCCAGCGCAGGAATTGGCAAAACGTTCAAGAAGCCCAATGCGAGGCTCAAAAAGCCCGTAAAATTCCAAAAGCGCTGCCAATCCCATTCCGTGGGATACTGCTTCATGATGGTGATGAAACCGCCCACCTCTTTGTAGGCCCCAATCTCCGGTTGGAACATGAGTTTGACTTGGCGCACGTAAAAGATCAATTTGGATGTGGCTTGATTCCACCCTTCCGTCACTGCCGAAAATCCGCTGTATTTTACCGTCGTTAAGGGGAACAAGTCCGCGACATTGTCCTGCCAGTAAACCCCCATTCGGCCACTGTCTGAAACGGTAAAAGCAATTTCCGCGGGAAGTCCATCGCGCTCATATTGCAGGGTAACCGCCTCCCCCGCATGCGCCGGAATGGAATCCAAAAACTGGTCAAAATAGGGCATGCTATGGCCGTTGAGGCCCGTAATCTTATCGCCCTCTTCGAGACCAGCAAGTAAGGCCGGCGAATCTTCCGTAAAGCCCTTCACGTAGTAGGGAACACGTGGGAACATCCATGGCGCTTTACTTTCAATCGCACTCTTAACAAAGGCTGCCGTAATAGGGACTTGGAGGGTTTCCGCACCGCGGAGCACCGTCATTTCCTTTCCAGAACCCAATAAAATTTCAATATTCACATCGTTGAATCGGGCGATTTTCTTTCCGTCAACGGCTAAAATTAGGTCCCCCGTTTGGAGGCCTAATTCTTGGCCTAATTCATTCACCCAAACGCCATCTTTCAGGCTCTCGTTGGCCACATAGGTATCGCCATAGTAGGCCATCATGCCCGCATAGATGACGATAGCCACGATGAAATTCACCGTTACACCCCCCAGAAGGATAATCAATCGCTGCCAGGCTGGTTTAGCTCTAAATTCCCAGGGCTGTGCGGGTTGCTTCATTTGTTCCGTGTCCATGGACTCGTCCACCATGCCCGAAATTTTGACGTAGCCCCCCAAGGGCAACCAACCGATGCCATATTCAGTGCCCCGAATCTTCTTCTTGACCAAGGAAAACCACGGATCAAAAAAGAGGTAAAACTTTTCTACACGCGTTTTGAACGCAATAGCAGGCAAAAAATGGCCGAGCTCGTGCAAGATGACAAGCAGCGAAAGGCTCAGGATAAATTGGAGGATCTGTATGGTCATAATCGAATGTCTGCGAAGGTACAATGCCTGCGTAACTTGTGCCCGTTATGAAGCACCGCATTAATGGAACCAAAATCGTGCCGCAGGGTTCGGATTTGGAGGTTAAAATTGAAGCCCTCGGGGGCCGCGAATACCGCATCCACAAAGGCGGTCGGGACTACCAAGCCTTTCTTGTTTCCGAAGACGTCAGCGAAAAAACCAGCACCTGGTGGATCAATGGCTTCACCTATGAAGTCCAGTCATTGAGCGAAATAGACGAAAAATTGGAAGCCATGGGCGTCGGTGCCAAGTCGGCTTCGGGCATCGAAACGCTAAAAGCTCCCATGCCCGGCATGGTGCTCTCCATTCCTGTCCAAGTAGGTCAATCCGTCCGCAAGGGCGATACCCTGGTCGTTTTGGAAGCCATGAAGATGGAAAACGCCCTCAAGGCGCCTCACGACGCCGTTATAGGCACCATCAAAGCAGAAGCGGGCAAGCCTGTCGAAAAGGGCGCTGTGCTCCTCTCTTTTGCCGAATAAAACGTTTAAAACGTTTAGCGCACTTCCCGGCAAGCACCGCGCGGCGCACCACTTCTTCCCTTAACCCCTTCAACACTTTTACCCTTCCACCCTTAAACAGGTATAGAAAAAAAAGCGCGCCCATTTCTGGGCGCGCTTCCGTTTAAGCGCTTAGCGCTTTTAAACGTTTAGAAGTTGATCTTCACACCAGCGTTGAAGTTACGGGGCAAGCCCAAGAACACTTCTGCGTCATCCGCAGAGTGCGTCTTGTCGCCATACGCATTGTAGGGAGAGTTGTCCGTAGCGTCCTGGATGTAAACTGCATTGGTCAAGTTGAACACGTGAGCAAACACGTCCATCGTTACGCCGTTGAAATCAACAGGCAAGCGGTAGTTCAAGTTCAAATCAACCACGCTGAAAGAAGGAACCTGCCAAGACTCGGCGCGATCCGCTTCGTTCGTGCGGCCAAATACGTTCCAATCGGCGTAGTACTTGGAGTAGTTACGGTAGGTCAACGTAGCGTTCAAGTTCTTCACGCCCGTGTAAGAAACTACCACCGCTTGTTGGTTCTGAGGAGCGTCACCTACGTGCAAGCCCTTCAAGTAGTAGTTCACTTGGGTCGTTACAGGAGCGCCCGTAGAGTAGTCCGTGTATTCACCAGAAACGTCATCCATCATAACCCAGTCACCGAAAGAGGCGCTCAAGTCAATGCGAAGGCCGCTGATAGGCTTCAAAGCAGCTTCAAATTCCAAACCGCTGTGCTTAGCGTTCATACCGGTCAAGTAAACCGCGTCTTCAGAACCGTCCGTCAAGTAGACGAAGAAGCTGTTGGTACGGTTCAACCACAAGGTGTAGTAGTAGCTCGTGCTGAAGGCCAACTTGCCGTTGGGAGCGCTCCAGTTCAAACCAGCCTCGTACGAGTTGAAGGTCTCGTTGTCCGCAAAAGTCTGTCGGTACACCTTACCTGAAGCGTCGTTAATCGCCTTGTCAAACAGAGGAGTAGCCTTCACCCAACCCAAGTTGGCGAATGCGCTCACGTTGTCGTTGATTTGGTACTTCGCACCACCCTTGATTTGAGCACCAGGGAGGTTCTTGTTCTCCGCATAGTACTCC
>DLWR01000218.1 GCA_003444795.1 Cryomorphaceae bacterium | reverse complement strand
GGCTTTATGTCCTTCCGTAAACGTGAAGCCACGGCTCTTGGCCTGTCCACCACGGAGGTGAAATCAGATTTTAGATTTGATCTCGGGTTAAAAATGCATGTAAAACCAACAATAACCGCACGCATCATCCTAGATGAAACAGTTGGGGATATTCTGGAAGGCCAAGGTGAAGGCGAGCTGTCCATTGACTACCTCAACAGTGGGGACTTGCAGATGAATGGTATGCTGACGTTGAACAAGGGTACCTATTTGTTCACATTAGAAAACTTGATCAATAAGCCCTTTTCGGTAGAACCCGGAGCCAGTTTGACGTGGTCCGGCGATCCCTACCATGCGCAAGTCGATCTGACGGCGGTATACAAGACTCGGACAAACCCAGGACCTTATTTGGGCTTGAATAGCCAGGAACGCCTACCCGTGGATGTAAAGCTTCACGTGACCGATGACCTTATGCAACCCAACTTGGGATTCGACATTGCATTGCCCACGGCAGGAAGCGCTACCCAGGCCGCGCTGCAAAGTCGTTTGGTCACCGCGGATGAGAAGACAACCCAAGTCCTCAGCTTGCTCACCCTTCACAGCTTTTGGGACCAACAACAAGGGTGGTCTACGACGGGCGTTTCCGCTGTGGAAACCAATACCACACAAGTGCTCGCCCAGCAGTTTTCCAATTTTATGTCGCAAGGTTTGGGGAGCAACTGGGACGTTCAATTGGCCTATTCCAATGATGCGCAGACCACTCAGCGCCAAATGGATGCGAGTATTGGCCGAAGTTTCTTAGACGATAGACTCACGATTCAAACGGAGGTGGGTATTCCTGTTGGGGTTCGGCAAACCTCATTAGGATTAGGCGATGTAACGTTGACGTATCGCTTATCCGAGGATGGACGCTGGGTGGCGACGGCGTATTCCGTGCGCAATGCGGACATGGCATTCACCGGACAGCCGGTGGCACAGAAGCAAGGCCTGGGGGTCCAGCTCCAGCTGAGCGGATCAAATTGGAATCAGCTCTGGCAGCGATTGCGTACCAAGAGTCAACCTTAAAGGGTTTCGTTCGCTTCAATATGAAGGCCATATCCTTCAATGCCCACCCGTTTCATAGGGTGATTGGTGAGGAGGGTCAGGGTGTGTACCCCTAGATGGCGTAAGATTTGAGCTCCCACCCCGTAATCTAACGGGTCTTTGCCAAAGGAAACGGGAAGATCAGTGCTAACGCGAAGCTTTTCAACGAATTCCTCCACACTGGGTTGGCTTGGGCGCTGATTCATGCAGACAACCACACCCTGGCCTTTTTCGGCCACTTTTTTCAAGGCATGACGCACGTGCAGAAAGGGGCTCTTTTCGCCTTGTAAATCGTCCAGAATGCTACCTCTACGTTCTCCAGATTGCATACGCACCAGAACACTATCCTCCGCTTTCCAGGTTCCTAGGCTTAAAGCAAGATGTACTTGGTGCGTGGTTGTTTGTTCAAAGACATGCAGGTTAAATGCACCAAATTCAGTGGCTACCTGGCGATGATCTTTTAGGATTATCAGGGATTCTCGCTCAATTCGATAGGCAATGAGTTGTTCAATGGTGATGAGTTTCAGTCCCCATTTAATACTCATTTCGATGAGCTCAGGCAGGCGCGCCATGCTGCCATCTTCATTCATGATTTCGACAATGACGCCCGCGGGTTGCTTACCGGCCAAACGTGCCAAATCAATGGCAGCTTCCGTGTGTCCGGCTCTACGCAATACACCTCCGGGGCGTGCTCGCAGAGGGAAGATGTGGCCGGGACGTTGAAAATCCTCCGGTCGACTCGTCTCCTCCACTAGGGCTTGGACGGTTTTAGCGCGGTCTAATGCCGAAATGCCTGTAGTCACCCCATTTCCACGAAGGTCTACGGACACCGTGAAAGCGGTTTCATGTGGGTCTGTATTGTGCTGCACCATAGGAAACAAGCCCAATGCATCGCAGCGAGAATCGGGGAGGGGAGCACAAATTAGCCCTCGTCCATGGGTCGCCATGAAGTTGATGGTTTCAGCGGTAATTCCCTCGGCAACTGCGAGTAAATCCCCTTCGTTTTCACGGTCCTCGTCATCTACGACAATGACCATTTTGCCTTGGGCTAAATCCTGAAGGGCTTCTTCAATGGAACTAAATGGGGAGCGGCTCATTGATTGTTACGCTTTGTGGGTTGCCAAACACCGGCTGCATGGCTTGGTGTTCGCAGGAATTGCCATAACCCTTGCAAAAGTGCAATGTTCATCCAAATAAAATAGGAGAGAGGCTTAATGCTCCGGGCGAGAGCGCGTGGAAAGAACCTGGCAGGGTAGAGTACCAGGACCGTTAGTCCGCTGAAGGTGGCCAAATTGACGACCAACAAACGCCATTCATGGTAGTAAATTCCTATTCCAAGATGAAGGATAAGCGCGGCTGCCGCCACCACGGGTAAGAGCCATCGCATGAGCTTGTGACCCACAAAAACGAGAATAAGCCCCATGGAGGAAACCCAGCCCAATCTTTTTCCAGAAGGAGCAACACCTTTGGGCGTTGCCAGATGTTTGAAGATACGAACCGTGTTCTGCCAATTGCCATGGCTGATGCGAACCTTGCGGCGATATTCCATGCCAGCATCGTTGCTCACGTCTTCCGTGCAGGTGGCCAATTCGGCATGCATCACTTTGTAGCCACGTTGGAGTACCTGCATGGTCAAGAAAAAGTCTTCCATATAGGTGCCCGGAGGAATTGGGGTAAAAAAGGCTCGTCGCAAGGCATAACAGCCACCTTCCACCCCCATGGTCATGCCTAAAAGTTCACCTTCACAAACTTTTGTGCGGTTTTCCCAGCCGATATAGGATTTTTCTTCTTGGGCTATGCTCTTGTAGGTATCCCCTTCGTTCAAACCGCGGTAGGTCAATTCCCCACCAACGAGCGCCACATCTTGCCGCAGTAGGAGCGGGGCAACCATATGTTGCAACGCCATGGGATGGAAGAAAATATTAGCATCTGTGCCGACAATCACCTCTCCTGAACCCTTGGCCACCAAGTGATTGATGATGCGCGATTTGCCCGAACGTTGTTGCATGCGCTCCCAACGAAGATTTGGCATATCGATCGTCATTCGGGCCAAAATGTCCTCCGTGGCATCTGTACTGCAGTCCGAACCGATCCATACCGTGAGTTTATCCAAGGGATAGGCCAGGTTTTGAATGCTTTTCAATTTTTCCTCCAGGACAGCCTCTTCATTGAAGGCCGCAAATACCAAATCGACCGTGGGCCAAGTCGCGGATTCGGGAACATCAAAAGCCGTGGGTGTGGCGCGGGGGGCTTTCAAGCGATGGGCTAGGCGAATCAAGCCGGGATAGATCAAATAGGGCCAAATAGCCCACGGAATGGAGGAAATCGCCACCATGACAAGCAGAAAATTCCAAACCAAAAGGGTGTTGAGCAGATCCATGGGGGTGAAATGGCAGAGACTAAAGGGTCTTAAGCGTTTCGACAAAGACGTCGTCCGCAAAGGTAGCAGTTGCATGTTCTTGCGCTGCCTTCCCTTGTTGAATCCGGAATTCCGGATCCTGCACGAGTCGTTGAATGGCTGCCGCAAAGGTGCTAGGATCATCTTCCACGGCAATTCCCGGGGCATTTTTCAAACCTTCCGCCCCAATGGAGGTGGTGACAATTGCCTTTCCGCGTACCATGGCTTCCAAAAGTTTGATGCGCATGCCACTTCCGGAGAGGATGGGTGCGATAAAAATACCATGCTGATCAAAGTCAAATCCATCTGCCAAGCGCGGTAAATGCGTGATACCGGGAGGTTGAACCAAGGAGTTGGGCCATGTTTTAGAAATGACGGTCACCGGTACGTTAACCATGGGATGCACCCTATCTAGGTACCATCGCAATCCCTGAATATTGGGCAACCAATCCAGCGCCCCCAAGTGGTACACGCCTTGACCTGCCGCGCCACTTGAGGCCCATGGACCTTGAGGGTCATACGTGCAGGGCAGTGCGAGCACGCGGCTTGCGCCCAGTTGGCGAATATTCGCCCCATCTTCCTCTGAAATCGCCCATACATTGCCTCCTTGCAATGTTTGAATTTCCCAGTGCTTCAATCGGGACGTTTGCCATGCGGTGAAGAGCTTTTTGACACCAAAGGGCATGGAACGAAGCGTTCTTTCCCAGATTTGATGTTCCACATTGTGTGCCCGTAGGATCCAGGGAGTGGCTCCAAAAGCATCCAGATAGACCGCCATGAAAATGGAGTCGACGACAATTACATCGACTTTGGAGGAAAGGACGCGAATCCTTTTTTGGACCGATACGTGGTCAAACCTAGCCGCAAAATAGGAGGCTGGATGGCTCAAGTGCTTCCAGAGCCCCTTCAGGCTTGGAGAAACACGGACGGGAATCGCCTCGAATTCAATACCATCGATCGGCTCAGGCCGCTCCACAAAGTGTTTATCCGTGTTGAGCGCCAAGACATGCACTTCATGGCCGGCCATCTTTTCGAGACGAATGAGCGCCTCCATGGCCAAACTACTGCCGTCCCGACCAGGGTAGGGGACTTTGTTGCACAAATGCAGAATCTTCATGCGCGCTGGGGTATCCATCCAAATAGACGCTTCCGCAAGCGCGCAAAACTGTTCATGGTGGCATCATTAGCCGCCCAAACGGTCATCCACACCGCAATCGGGAGCAAAATGGCGTTTGGCAACCAAATAGCCCAAAAAGGAGAGATCAACCACTCGCGCCCCATTTTTTCAAAGATGATGGTCAGGACATAATGGAACAGGAAGAGCAAGACGGAGATGACAAAGGGCAGCCCGAACCCACCTTTTTGAATGATGGCCCCTAAAGGCGCGCCAATAAAGAAAAGGAGGATGCATGCAATAGCTACGCTGAACTTCTTGTGAAACTCTAGGTAATGGCGTGCAATAATCTGATTTCTCCAGACATACTCGGATTGAATCTGCTCCATGTATTCCCGGTTAGCTTGCGCGGCGTGAATGGCATTGTTGACCGCACGGAAGAGATAGTGTCCTTTGAGTCGGTTCTTCATGTAGTACGATTTTCCGGGCTGTGCCTGCTGAATGCCATCTGCCGGAAAGGAAGCCAAGCCTTGGGTATCCGCGGTCGCCCAGCCGTAATATTTATTGCGCATGATCTGTCCAACCTCAGACTGCCGCAGGCTGTATTGACCATATAGTTCAGAAATGGCATGGTCCAGCTGTGTGACGCTTAGCATGTTGTATTCATCGCTCCGGTTGACCGAATAGAGGTCGCCCATCTGAAAAGAGCCCATGTTCACCCGTATGATCATCCGTTCAAAGGAACTTTCCAGAAAGGGCTTGCGTTCCCGTTCCTCGCGCTTTTCCGCCTTGTACTCCTGGTAGGTGGTTCCGTTAAATAGCTCCATCTCCATCCAACGGCTTCCCTCAGAGTAATGCAAAACGGCCTGAGGCGCCATGATGACGGTATGGTTCCCTTGACCGCGCTCCCTATGGTCGTATATCAGGATGTCCTGGACTTCATTGTCCGATTTGGCGCCGACTTTGATACTGTAACCGTCAATTCCCCCGTAGAAAATTCCAGGTTGGAGGTTGAAGGTTGGCCGCTGCTTGGCGATGTTGATGAGCAAGTTCTCGCCTTTAAAGTTGGCGACTGGAATGAGGTTGTTGGCCACAAAGAACATGCCCACTGCAATGAGGGCCAAACCTAGTAATACGGGCCGAATCAATCGGTAAAAGGACGCTCCAGAAGATTTAGCTGCTGCGAGTTCCCTAGATTCGGCCAGGTCGCCGTACACCATGATGCCCGCAAAAAGAACGGCTACGGGCGCGGCCATCGGAAGCACCGATGCGGACCAGTAAAACAGGAGTTCTAGGATAATCCACCAATCTACGCCACGCCCGGCAAGGTCGTCCACGTACTTCCATACCATCTGCATGAGCAGAAAGAAGACGGAGATGCCTATCGTTTTCAGGAAGATCCCGACAAAGGACCGGAGGACATACCAATCGATGCGTTTCATGCGCAGGGTTTACATCCCCTTTGGGGCAATGTAGTCGTACCTGGGATAGCTG
>DLWR01000219.1:466-7167 GCA_003444795.1 Cryomorphaceae bacterium | reverse complement strand
GTGCCTCCCTCGGCATACGTGCAGGCGGCTATGCACTTGCGCCTAAGTGCCCAAAAGTTGATGTACGGCGAAGCATGCAGCAACGTCCCCATTTATCGAGGTTAATTTTGCCCCATGGAAGTTTCTACGAAGAAGACCGATTTTAGAATTCTCAGCCTACACCGCCGAATTGAATCCCAGCGTCAGGCCATCTTGAACCACGCGCTCTACCCCAAGATGCAGTCGCTCAAGGAGGTTCGCATCTTCATGGAGCACCACATTTATGCCGTTTGGGATTTCATGAGTTTGCTCAAAACCCTTCAGCGCGAACTGACCTCTGTAGATACCGCCTGGGTTCCTACGGAGGATAGAGCGAGCCGAAAGCTCATCAACGAAATCGTTGTCGCCGAAGAAAGCGATGTCGACCTCAATGGCGAACCTGCCAGCCACTACGAGCTCTACTTGGATGCCATGCGCCAAGTCGGCGCGGAGACGCGCCCCATCATTCGATTTGTGCAAACCTTGCAGCGCGGCTACAAACCCAAGGAAATCTTGCGCTTTAATATTGCGGAAGTCGATGAAGATTGCTTGGAATTCCTCAAAACCACCCACGCTATTATCAAGCGTGGCAAGCTCCATGAAATCGCAGCGGCATTCACCTTTGGACGTGAAGACCTCATCCCAGACATGTTCACCGCCCTCATCAAGAAGCTCTACAAGGACAATCCTGAAGAGCTGAGTGCCTTTGTCTATTACTTAGATCGTCACATTGAACTCGACGGGGACGAGCACGGCCCCATGGCTATCCAAATGATGCACCACCTCTGCAAAGAGGACGACCAAAAGTGGTTGGAAGCATTAGAAGCGTGTGTCGAAGCTCTAGAGGCGCGACTGAAGCTTTGGGATGCCATCAGCGAGAAGCTGGGGGGCTAGTTGGCGAGTTAACTGGAAAGCTCGAGCTTCGCGCGGAGGCGTATTTGTTCAATACGTTTAAACACTCCCACCCCTTTGTATCTTCGCCTTCCTATGAAAAAGATTCTCATTCTCTTAGTTGCGTTGACGCTCGCTTTGCCGACGACAACCTTGCATGCCGGGGAAGGCATGTGGATTCCTTTGTTGATGAAAAAACTCAACTACAAGGACATGAAGAAGGCTGGCCTTAAGCTGTCAGCAAAAGACTTGTACGATGTTAACCACGGCTCTTTGAAGGATGCGATTGTGTCCTTTGGTGGCTTTTGCACGGGAGAAATCATCTCCTCTGAGGGATTGATTTTAACCAACCACCACTGCGGGTATGATGCGATTCAGAAGCACTCCACGGTGGAGCACAACTACTTGGCGGATGGCTTCTGGGCGATGACTCGCGCGGAAGAACTTCCCAACCCAGGCCTATTTGTGAATTTCTTGGTCCGAATTGAGGACGTCACCAAGGACATGAACAAAGTCCTGAATGACAACATGACGGAGGCGGAGCGTTCGGCGGCTGTGGCTGAAAAGGCCAAAGAATTGATAGCCAAGGCGACGGAAGGAACGGAGTACGATGCCGATGTGGAGTCTTTCTACCACGGCAACGAATTCTACCTTTTTGTATACCACAAGTACAATGACATTCGCTTGGTAGGCGCTCCTCCCAGCAGTGTAGGTAAGTACGGTGGCGACACGGACAACTGGATGTGGCCACGCCACACGGGCGACTTCTCCATGTTCCGTGTATACATGGGCAAGGACGGTAAAGGTTCTGACTACAGCGCGGACAACGTCCCCTTGCAGCCCAAGCACCACCTGCCCATCAGCTTGAAAGGCGTGAACGATGGAGATTTTGCCATGGTGTGGGGTTATCCCGGCAGCACGGATCGCTACCTCTCTAGCTGGGGTGTTCAACAAGCTGTAGACATTTACAACCCTACGGTGGTGGAGATTCGCGATGTGAAGTTGGCCGTATTGCGCAGCTACATGCAGGCGGATCCTGCGTTGAACATCCTCTTGGCCTCTAGCTATGCCCAAACGGCCAACTATTGGAAGTACTTCATCGGTCAGACGGAGCAGTTGGTGAATAACAAGGTCTACAATAAGAAGGCCAACCTAGAAGCGCACTTTGCCGCTTGGGTCGATGCAGACCCCAAGCGCCAAGCGAAATACGGTGAGACATTGAAATTAATGCAAACCTATTACCGCGCCACAGATCCTACTGTCAAGAATCAGGTATACTTGATGGAGGCCGTTATTCGTGGCCCATCGGCTGTGCTCTTTGCCTATCGCACGGCACGCGCCCTAGAGCGTGGCATTGCAGCCCCAGACATGATGGCCAAAATGATGCCGGCTATTCAAGACCAAGCCAACGGCCATTTTGCGGAATTCCATGCGGAGAGCGACCGTGACTTGATGGCCGCGCTTTGGGCGATGTATGCCAAGAATATTTCCGTAGATCAGCAGCCGCGTTTCATCAAAAATGTAGGCGAAGTGGGCGGAGACTTTAAAGCATACGCCGACCATATCTATGCGACGTCTATCTACATGAACAAGGAGCGCTTTGAGGCTTTCTTGGCCAATCCAGATAGCGCCACCTTGGCGAACGACCCCTTGACCAAAGTGGCCAACGATTTCCGCGAGGCTTACTTTGGCGGTCAGGATCCCGAATTGGCAGAAATGGAGGGCAAGGCCTACCGCTTGTGGACGGCGGGTGTGCGCGAAATGTTGCCCAATGAAGATTGGTCGCCAGATGCCAACAGCACGATGCGTATGACCTTCGGAAAAGTAGGTTCCTACGAACCCAAGGACGGCGTGACCTACAACTACTACACCACCCTGGACGGTGTGATGCAGAAGGAAGACGCGACCAACCCCGAGTTTGAGGTGCCTCAGCGTTTGAAGGACTTGTACAATGCGAAGGACTATGGTCAGTACGCAGATGCCAACGGCAAATTGCCCGTAGGCTTGATCACGGACAACGACATCACCGGAGGCAACTCAGGTTCACCCTTGATCAACGGCAAAGGCGAATTGATCGGTGTTGCTTTTGACGGGAACTGGGAGGCGATGTCGGGCGATATCTTCTTCGAGGATGAGCTCCAGCGGACCATTAGCGTGGACATTCGCTATGTGTTGTTCATTGTAGACAAGTATGCGGGTGCTCGTCACTTGGTAGATGAGATGACGCTGCACTTCTAAGAGAATCAAGCGTTTTAATCCGCGCGAAACAGCTGAACGGTCCTCTGGAAACAGGGGGCCGTTTTTTTTGAAAAACTCGGCACTAAATCTTCCCTACTTTCGTTTAACCCACGAACACCAAACATTTTTTCCATGCTACACCTGGGACCTAAGGCCTTGGAAGAGGCTTACCAATCCAACCCAGCACAGTTTAAAAACGATTTTGTCGCCGCCGGTTTAATCGCATCCAAAGATCCACTCGCTTTGGCGTGGACCTATCGATTGGGCCTTGAGCCCCAGGAGGCCAGCACATCCGCTGGGGGGAATGGAACGATGTGGTTTACGGTGGCCATGACCTTTGCGGCTTTTTTCTTTTTCCGCATCCCGGAATGGACAGGGGCACCCTCCGACGATTGGTTCATCCCCTACATCGCCCCTGTTTTCCTCCTGCCACTTATGGCGTACCATACAACGATTCACCGGGCTTGGGGGGAGATGCGTGCCTTTTGGTGCTTGGCGATTGGATTGTTGACCTTGTACATCGTAGCGGATCTCTACTGGGGCGATTGGCCCTACCAAGTCTATGATTGGGGAAATAATCCAGAAACAGGTCGACTTGAATATCAGACTTTGGAGGATCCATTTGCGCTTGTACGCCAGGCTCAAAACCTTGTGCAAATTCACTTTCCCTTGTTGCTCTGGGGGCTTTTAGGATATGTTTACACCCGTTTATCACCGGGCGAAGAGCGTGTGGACTTTGTCCGACATAGCGTTCAAGTGGGCCTTTTTGCCTTTATCGTAGGCCTGGCGGGTGGTGCGCTTATGGCATTAACGGCTGGGTTGCTCAGCCTCTTAGATTTTCCCGAAAGCTTCTTTGAAAACTTGGCCATTTGGGGCCTGTGCGGCTTGCCCTTTTTTGGACACTACCTATGGGGGACCAACAAGCAGATTTTGGAGAAAATATTGCCCACACTCGCGCGCATCTTCATCCCGCTTTTCTTGTTGGTGGTACTCATCTTCTTAGTCACCTATCTCGGCCAGGGGTTGACCAACTTGCGGGAGAACCGAGAGCAGCTCTTCATCTTCAACTTGCTGCTCATTTTAGTCATTGGCTTGGTGATGATGCACTATGCGTTTGAAGAGGAAAAGCATCCCGCCATTACCTTGGGGGTAGGGGCACTAGTGGCATTGACTCTTGTGGCGGATGGCATCGGATTGTGGGCGATTGGCTCCCGAATGTTGGAATTTGGCCTGACACCTAACCGAATCACGGTTCTCGTTGGGAACATCCTCTTTGCGGTGGCTCTAGGCGGCGTGCTTTGGGTGCTAGTGAAAGCGCCAAATGGGGCTGCGGCACCCGTTCGCCGAATGCTCAACACCATGCTGGGATTATTCGTGGCTTGGACCCTGTTGGTAGTGGTCGTATTCCCACTGGTGTATGGCCGGTACGATTCGGCAGAAAAGGCCCAGCACATCAAGGACCACCCGTTGTTGTACGACCAAATTATGGATGTGTTCCCCGATGACGCTGTAGAACCTGCCGTTGCGACGGAATCCGAGGAGGAATAAAGTGCTTGCTAAGCGTTAGGACAGCTTCTTCAATGCGGCCTGGAGTTCGGCGTCGCTTTTGAAAGTAAGCGTGATGGTGCCGCTGCCATTGGCCTTCTGGACGACTTTGGCGGCCAGTCCCGTTTTCTGAGCGAGCATGGCGGCCGCGGGATGGGGTGCGGTTGTAGCAGGCGCCGTTTTAGGTGAAGAAAGTCCACGAACGGCAGCTTCCAACTGGCGAACCGACCATGCCCCTTTGACACATTGCGTGTAAAGTGCATCGCGCGTCACATCATCGCTCAAACCCACCAAAGCGCGGGCATGGCCCATGGAGATTTCGCGGTCGCGCAGGCCGGCTTGAATCAGCGGAGACAGCTTGAGCAGGCCGACGTAGTTGGCGACCGTAGAGCGTTCCTTGCCCACACGCTCAGAGACTTGCTGCTGCGTCATGCTGCATTCGTCCATCAAGCGGCTGTAGGATATGGCTACTTCTATGGCATCTAAGTCGCGGCGCTGGATATTCTCCACCAATGCCATTTCCAACATTTCCTGGTCGTTCGCGAGTCGAACATAGACAGGCACCACATCGAGACCCGCCAATTGCGCGGCGCGGAAGCGTAGTTCCCCGGAAATGATTTGGTATTTGCAGGGGCGCAAGCGTCTGACCGTTATCGGCTGCACAATGCCCAAGGCGGAAATGGAGGCGGCCAATTCTTGCAAAAGTTCGGGCTCAAAATGAACCCGTGGCTGCTTGGGATTGGCCTCAATGTCCCCAATGGCGACCTCAAAAATCCCGCTTACCACTTCCTTGGCGCCAGCGTCTTGTCCGGTCGTTGCGGTGTTGGTCTGAAGGAGGGCAGAGAGGCCTCGGCCCATGGCGGGTCGTTTGGGTGTTGACATGCCTCAAATATCGGAATTCTGCAGAGGCTTTTTGGAAAGATTTTTAGGTGGAACCGCAGGCGTACCTTTGCCGTTCTATAGCCATGAAGGACATTCGGAATTTCTGCATTATTGCACACATCGACCACGGGAAGAGCACCTTGGCGGACCGTCTTTTGGACGCGACCCAAACGGTGACCGAGCGCGAGCAAAAGGAGCAGCTGCTCGACAATATGGATTTGGAGCGTGAGCGCGGTATCACCATCAAGAGCCACGCGATCCAAATGGACTATTCTTTAAACGGCCAGAAGTACCGTCTAAACCTGATTGACACCCCGGGACACGTTGACTTCAGCTATGAGGTTTCGCGCAGTATTTCTGCGTGTGAGGGGGCGCTGCTCGTGGTGGATGCCGCTCAGGGCATCCAGGCGCAGACGATTTCCAATCTGTACTTAGCGATTGAACATGATCTGGAGATTATTCCAATCATGAATAAAATTGACTTGCCTTCTGCCAATCCGGAGGAAGTAGCGGACCAAATCATTGACCTCATAGGATGTAAGCGCGAAGACATTCTCAGCGTGAGCGCCAAATCCGGCATGGGGGTTCCCGAATTGCTGGAAGCCATCGTCGACCGAATTCCTGCCCCCGAAGGCGACGCAGAGGCCCCCTTGCAAGCGGTCATTTTTGACTCTGTCTTCAACCCTTTCCGCGGCATTGAGGCCATCTTCCGTATCAAAAACGGTCAGATTCGCAAAGGCGAAAAGGTCAAATTCATGGCGACCGGCAAGACCTACGAAGCGGATGAAATTGGCGTGCTGCGTTTGAACAAGGAGCCCAGAAGCTTCCTCGGAGCGGGGGATGTGGGCTACATTATCTCGGGCATCAAAGAAGCCAAAGAAGTGAAGGTGGGCGACACCATCACCACGGTGGAGCGTCCTGCGGAAGAAGCCGTTTCGGGATTTGAGGACGTGAAGCCCATGGTCTTTGCGGGCATCTACCCAGTGGATACGGAGGAATTTGAAGAACTGCGGGGGGCGTTGGAAAAACTGCGTTTGAACGATGCGTCCTTGACCTTTGAGGCGGAGACCTCCGCGGCTTTGGGCTTTGGTTTCCGTTGCGGATTCTTGGGCATGCTCCACATGGAG
>DLWR01000219.1:0-221 GCA_003444795.1 Cryomorphaceae bacterium | reverse complement strand
CATGCTCCACATGGAGATTATCCAAGAGCGTTTGGAGCGCGAGTTCAACATGACGGTGATCACGACGGTTCCTAACGTGTCCTACTTTGCGTACATGAAGGCAGACACCAAGAAGGCCATATTGGTAACCAATCCTTCAGATTATCCGGACCCTTCGGGGTTGGACCGCATTGAAGAGCCCTTCATCAAGGCCCAAATCATCACCAAAAGCGAATATGTGG
>DLWR01000123.1 GCA_003444795.1 Cryomorphaceae bacterium | reverse complement strand
GTTTTCCACCACTTCAATCTGGAAAAGATGGCAGCCATGACGGAGGAGGATGTGGAACGTTTGGGGCAAGATGCCCGAATTATTCGGAACCGCGCCAAGATTCGCGGAGCCATCAAAAATGCGCGCGCCACCCTGGCGCTCCGGCAGGAGGGCCAGGGTTTGGCCGACTACTTTTGGCAATGGACCGAAGGCAAAAGCCTATTGCGCGCGGCGGGAGCGCCTATACCGGCAAGAAGCACTCTTAGCGATGCCATTTCTGCCGATCTAAAAAAGAGGGGATTTTCATTTGTGGGCAGTACGGTGATCTATGCCCATCTCCAAGCGACTGGCATTATCAACGACCACGATGTGACCTGTTTTAGGTATTTGGAAGTCCAAGCTTAGGACTCCCCGCTCGGTAGGCCTTCAGGTAGGCGGGCGTCAGTGCGGCCGTATCGGCAAAGTCCTTCGCCTCAAAGGCACGAAGTGCCATGGAAATTCCATGACGGGCTGACGCATATTCAATGGGGACAACCCGAAGATTGGGCCAAGATGCTAGCGCTTTGGCTACCCCATCACCCACCCCATATACCTTGTAGTCTGCATCCGATGCCGATGCGTGAATGGGCATTTCCTCCAAAAGTTGGGGGGCATCCGGGGAAAGGCGTTCACCATTCCCGGTAAAAACAGCCGAATAAACCTCCATACGCCGCGCATCCATGGCTGCCCATATACGATCATGGGCGTGGAGGTTGGGGGCAAGTTCACGTGCCGCCTCTCCCAAAGCTTCCAGGGAAGAATAGGCTAGGATGGGCAAAGAATGCGGTTGTGCCAAACCTTTCGCCGAGACCACCCCAATGCGCAAACCCGTATACGAACCTGGTCCCGCAGACACTGCTATTGCGTCCAAATCCGAAACACGCAGATTTGCAGAGGTGAGGACCTCCTGAATGTAGACATGCAATTTTTCAGCGTGCTGGTAACCCTTTGGGTCGAGGGATCCGCATTCCGCCAGCAGCGTTTTCCCCTCTGCGATCGCCACATCGCAGCGATGAGACGAGGTCTCAAGAAGGAGAATTTTAGGCGTCAAAACGTAGAACCTTATTTAGTTGGCTTGATGGTCACTTGGTCCCCGTCATTCAACTTGCGAGAAACCGCTTCAAAAGGGCCACGTACCACTTTGAGGTCCTCTTCGCCCTTTAGGCTGCTACCGATGCTGATGAAGCGCTCGTCCTGAATACCCGTTTCCACGGTAGCTTGACGAACGACCCCGTTTTCTACCACAAAGACCACCTCGAGCATCTTTTCAGAAGCGCTGTCTTGCCGCGTAGTCACCGCTTCAACAGGAAGGCAACGTGCATTGGCTTCTTTTTGAGTGCGAATGTCCACCGTTGCGGTCATTCCAGAGCGCAAAGGCTGTGTCTGTCCTTCCGTCATCAGGACTGCATAGCTCTCAGGGAGAATGCGCACCTCCACTTCAAAGTTGGTTACTTGGTTGACGCTGACTTGCTGGCCTTTGGCTGCGTTGCTAATCTCCGTTACAATAGCTTTGAAATCATGGCCGAGGAAAGCGTCTACGCGAACGATGGCAGTATCGCCCATGTGAACACGCACAATGTCGTTTTCATTTACATCCACGACGACTTCCATCGTTTCCAATTGAGAAACACGCATCATTTCGGTACCCGCCATTTGGGCCGTTCCAACCACGCGCTCTCCCACTTCTACGTTCAGTCCTGTGACGATGCCGTCCATGGGAGCAGTAATGGTGGTGCGCTTCAAATTGTCCTTGGCCTCTTTCAAGGAATTCAAGGCAGATTGCAATTGGAATTCAGCGGACTCCACAGCTAGTTCAGCCACAGCGTACATGCGTTGCGCTGCGTCCCATTCTGCTTGTGAAATGACGTTTTGCAGTTTAAGGGTCTGATTGCGCTTGTACGTTTGCTCTGCCTCGAGAAACTGTGCTTGAGCCTGTGCCTTTCCGGAGCGTGCCATATTGACCGAGGCCTCTGCACGACCGACCATGGACAAGTAGATGTCTGGATTGATTTTGGCCAATAGTTGGCCTTTTTTCACCGACTGGCCCTCTACCACCGGGAGCGCGATGATTTCGCCACTGACTTCGGGCGAAATTTTGACGTCCACGGCGGGTTGAATTTTTCCCGAAGCGTTTACGGTCTCGACAATGGTATGCGATTCAATTGCTACCACTTCTACCTCCAAAGTTTCCCCCGTACTGCCCCACCAGCCTTGTTTCTTGCCCATCACCCCAATGGTTCCGAGCACCGCCACAACGGCTACAATAATCCATAAACGCTTATTCATAGTCGCTCACTTTTAGAGGGTTTTGTAAGTAGAATTTCAAGATGTATGCCTTGAATTGCGCATCGTACTTGGCCCGAAGCACGTCGCTGACAGCAGCTAAATACGTGTTTTGCACACTGTTATAGTCATAGATCGTCATCATGCCTTCCGTGCGACGCACATTGGCATCGTCCATGGCTTTTTGTGCGGCAGCCAAAGATTTTTCAGCAGCTCGATGCTGAAGCCAGGCCGCCGTAGCGTCCGCATGTGCGCGTTCCACAGTTTGCTTGAAGTTGTCGCGCTCCTGCTCAAGTTGCAAGCTCGCATTCAGCGCATTCACCTTGCTTCGGTTGATGGCTCCTTGCAATTGGAATCCATTGAACAGTGGAATGCTAAGGTTCAGCCCCACATAGCGTCGCTGGTTTTCATACACTTGGTCCGAAAAGGACATGGGAGAAAGGATGGGCACGGAATACTCGGTGAAAACGGGTACCTGGGTGCCGCCATTGTCCCAAAACCCGACAGGGACGATGACCGAATTGGAGCCGGTTACTTTTTGGGCCAGGTCGGAATAGCTCGTCCCCAATTGCCCGTTGATGGACAAGCGGGGAAGTACGCGCGCCTTCGCCACTTTTACCCCGAGCAATGCACTCTCCACCTGGAGGGAAGCCACTTGGATGTTCGGCTGTTTGGCGGCAGCACTCGCAAAAATTTGGGCGGGTTGGATAGCGAGCACCGTGGTGACTTCCATCTCTGCCTTCTTCATATCTGCCACCTCAAAACTGCCGTTCTCCACGCCCATGGACTGCGCCAAGGCGAGATAGGCCAAATTGGTCTGATTCTGGGCCGTGAGCAAACGTTGTTCGTCGCGGGCGAGCTGGGCGTCCATTTGGAGGAGCTCATTCTCAGGAGACGCTCCTGCCTTCACCAATTGTTCGGCCCGACGGCGCATCCCTTCGGAAAGCTTTACCTGCTCCTGAGCCACCTTCTCGACTTCTAGCGCGAGCAAAATGGAGAGGTACTGGGAGGCTGTATTTAACGCGACGGTATTCTGAACGTTTTCAAACTGGTAAAGACTTATGGCCGCGTTGACCTTGGCCTGGCGCCACGTATTGAAGGAAGCAAAACCGTCAAAGAGCGTCATACCAAAACCAAGCCCGCCATTAGCGGTGGAAAGGTTGTTGAAGCGGACTTCATTGGTCACGGGGTCAATGGTCAAGCCCGAATTCCACGCATTCCCCGCACTTGCCGTCACCTGTGGTAACATGCTCCCAAATGCAGGCGTCACATCAGCGCGACTAGCTTTGACAGAATTCCCAGCTTGGCGAACACTGTAATTGTACTGCAACGCCTTAGTGACACAATCATTGAGCGTGTAGGTTGCCGGCGCCTCTTGAGCGTGAACGGCAATCGCAGAGACAATGGCCAAGAAGAAAATGCGCATGTTCACGGCATAGGGGGTTAGTGCATTCCGAGGTTGGGCACTACAAGGTCGCAATAACCGTGCTAAACTCCTCAGGCTTGGTTTTTATGCTTGGAATGACGGTACCACATGAAGGCCACGCCGCCAATCAGGATGTAGGGGAA
>DLWR01000021.1 GCA_003444795.1 Cryomorphaceae bacterium | reverse complement strand
GTCGCCTCGGCTCCCGACGAAAAAGAGCCGCTCTTTGCGCCCTCCGACGACAAAGTATACCGCCACCCCACGTTTTACGACATTCCGGATGAAGTGGGACACATGTGATCCAAAGGCGGCATATGTGCTGCATTTGGCCGATGACGCTTTGATTTTGGGGCAGCGATTGTCCGAATGGTGCGGACACGGACCTATTTTGGAACAAGACATTGCCTTGACCAATATTTCCTTGGATTTAATCGGCCTGGCGCGCCAGTATTACCAGTATGCCGCCGAACTGATGGGGGATGGATGCACGGAGAATGATTTGGCCTATTTCCGGGATAGCCGTGCGTTTAAAAACCACCTGTTGGTAGAACAACCAAACGGTCATTGGGGAGATACGCTAGCGCGTCAGTTCTACTATGATACCTTTCACTTCTTTCAGTTGGAAGCATTGTCGGCGAGTGCCGACGAGCGTTTAGGCCAAATCGCCCGAAAAGCCATCAAGGAATGCACCTATCATGCGCAGTATAGCGCAGAATGGATTATTCGCCTGGGCGACGGCACGGAAGAAAGCCACCAAAAAATTGCGGAAAGTATCAGCCGACTGGCCCCGTTTGCCGGCGAGTTCTTTGTCCCCAGCGAGGTAGACGCAGCGGCCGCAGCCGAAGGCTGGGGCCCGAACGTGGCAAGCCTACGTACGGTTTGGTTGGAAAAACTTCAACATATCCTTGCCCTTGCCAAGCTGGCACCATTGGATAGCGAAAAGCCAGCGCGTTTAGGCGGAAAATCGGGTCTCCATAGCGAGTACCATGGATATATCTTGGCCGAGATGCAGTCCTTGGCCCGCGCCTATCCGGATGCCACATGGTGAGCGAAGAGGCGCTTTGGTCTGCCTTGGCGGAGGTCATGGACCCCGAAGTGCCTGTTTTAAGTGTGGTAGACTTGGGGGTGATTCGGCGGGTTTACACAGAGGGAAGCAGCATACACATTGATCTATCGCCTACTTATACGGGTTGCCCAGCCATGGATGTGATCCAAAAGCGCGTGGAGGAGGCCCTAAACAGCTTTGGCGAGGTGGTCGTTCATACGGTTCTGGATCCGCCATGGACGACCGACTGGATGACGGCAACGGGGCGTGAGAAGCTAGAAGCCTATGGCATAGCGCCTCCTGTGGGGAAAGCCACGGACAAACGCAGCCTTTGGGCGGTTCAGCCTTCGGTAGGCTGTCCAAGGTGTAAGAGTCAAAACACTGAGATCCTTTCCCTTTTTGGATCGACCGCCTGCAAATCCTTGTATCAATGCCGCGACTGCCACGAGCCTTTTGATTATTTCAAGTGCTTATAAACGGCTTACACCGGGGCAAAAAAAAGACCCCCGGTTGGGAGTCTTTCAAAAGTTGGTTTGATTTGGTGTGAGGCCTTAAGGTCTGGTGTGAGGCTTGGGCCACTACAAATGTGAAAGAAAAATTTAATTCCATGTAAATATTTGTGAGAATTTGTGAAACACATTAATTTTCACAGAAATTCACAGAAAGACCTTATGCGCATTAAATTCCTGGTTATCTCTGCATTTATCCTGTTTTTGAGCACTCAAATCCATGGGCAAAGGCATTATACTATGTGGGTCGGGGAGGAGTCTGGAAAAGCCTACATTTTCCGAAAAGACAGTCTGATTGAGCTTGATTTCCATCGAGGAATACGCAGTTATTTGCGCAATTCTGTGTGGTACGAGCTGGACAGTTTCCCTGTTTTAAGAGATCCAGACAGGATAATGCTCCACAAAAAGCCCGTGGTCTTAAGCGAACAGGACACCCTCTTAATTTCCTTTCCGGGAAGTGGAATTGTATATGGCATAGATTCAAAGGGAATGCCTATTCGAATGGACAAGACCTTCTATTCGGGTTACAATTTTGATTCTTTTCGAGCCATGTATAAGGGCAAATTATACTCCATTGGAGGCACGGGATTTTGGCAACGAAATGGGTTGGTTCTATTCTTTGACCCCGCACTCAGAGAATGGGAGCGCCTAGCCCCTTTTTACGGCATGCCTGAGGCCTACACGATGTCCTTTGGGGCGTGCATGGACGCTACGACGTACCTGCTGTGCAACTCCCCAGATAAAACCTCGGACCCAAGCCTAGACGACTACCGAATCTATCGGGTAAACTTGGAGAGTAGAACGGCTGAAACCATAGGGGTTTTCTCTATGGATGACGGCAGCCGCGAACACAATGTCATACCGATTGGATATATACGGAACTACGCTTTTTTTGATTCAGATGGTTTTTTACTCGTTGGGGACGTCCGATCCAACAAGTTGTACAGGTGGAAGGACTTGACAGCTGGAACGGGCCCTTACAATGGCTTTGATGGCGTGGTCCTCCAAAATGATACTGTGAATCTCATTTATTCGGCGAGTACGATTACCAACCCAGTTGTCCGCATCACCAAAGTTCCCGTGGAGGAGGGCCTCCAGTATTGTGAAGACATAGAAAGACCGATTTACCGAACAACGGCGGAGCATTTTTGGCGGCGCTATACAGCCGAATTTATCATCGTATTGTTTGCTCTGGTTTTTCTGGTTGTTTTTTTAGTCCGGTACAACCTGAGGCAGCCCGCGGTAGAAAAGCAGTTTGTGAGTCAGCTCAACTTGCAAGAGGTACGCTTGTTGAGGCACCTTATTCTATTGCCTGAAGGTCGTTTTGCGGACATTCAAGAGATAGACCTGTTGCTTGAAGTAGAAGGAAAATCCTGGGAAAATCAGCGAAAAATTCGCTCTAAATCCCTGTCGAACATCAATAGCCTGGCCGAGGAAATGTTGGGGTACCGGGATTTTATTCAGCGAAAACCAAATCCGGAAGACAAACGCGCCCGGCTCTATTATATTTCATCCGAATATCGGAGTTCATCGCCCACCCTATTGAGACACTTGTAACCTCATCCACATGGTTCTTTTACACACTTTAGAAAACAGCGTCCTCCGCTTAGCCCTCAACCGAACGAGCTCATACAATGCCTTCAATCGAGAAATGGCGTTGGCACTCCAGGACCAATTGGATTCGGCAGCTGAGAATGACGACGTGCGCGCCATTCTTATAACAGGAGAGGGCAAAGCATTTTGCAGCGGTCAGGACCTATCCGAAGCCATAGACCCGGAGGGGCCTGGCTTAGACCGCATCCTCAGCGAGCACTACAACCCACTTGTGCTTAAAATGCGGGAATTGGCCAAGCCTATTGTGGTGGCCGTCAACGGCGTCGCGGCAGGAGCGGGCGCAAATTTGGCCTTAGCCGGAGATATCATTCTGGCATCAGAAAGCGCAAGTTTCATTCAAGCCTTTTCAAAAATTGGTTTGATTCCTGACACGGGCGGCACATTGACCTTACCCCGATTGGTGGGACCCGCAAAAGCCTTGGCCTGGATGATGCTGGGCGACAAAATTTCGGCCGAAGAAGCAGAGCGCGCAGGAATGATTTACAAAGTTTACCCGGCAGAAGCCCTCATGGATGAGGCCCAGAAGCTGGCGGAAATGCTGGCCAAAGCCCCCACACAAGCCTTTGCTTTGACGAAAAAAGCCGTGAATGCCTCGACATATGCGGGCCTTAAAGCGCAGCTGGAATTGGAACGCGCCTTGCAAAACGAAGCAGGCGCAACGGCAGATTTTAAGGAAGGAGTCGCTGCCTTTTTGGAGAAACGCTGCCCACAATTCACGGGTAAGTAATGAATCGCGCTTTCTGCCGGACCTTTGTAGCCCCTTGATCCTTTTTACATGGAACACAATGCATCCCCTATTCGAACCGCTACCGTAGTTGGCGCTGGCGCCATGGGTTCGGGTATTGCCCAAGTTTTGGCCCAAGCCGGCGTGCGGGTAAATGTATATGACACTAAAGACGAAGCCTTGGAGCGCGCCATGCAGAAAATGCAGGCGACTATGGATCGTTTGGTGGAAAAAGGAACCTTCACCTCGGAACGTGCAGCAGATATTCTGGGCCACATCACCCCCATTCTATACTTGCGCGAGGCGAGCGATTCCGATTTGGTGATTGAAGCTATTTATGAGAATTTGGAGGCCAAGCGCTCCGTCTTTAAAACCCTCGATGACGTGGTTTCTGAAGGCTGCATTTTGGCGACAAACACCTCTTCCCTGAGCATTGCCGCCATTTCTGCGGGAGTGAAGAATCCAGCGCGCGTCATTGGACTGCATTTTTTTAATCCAGCGCCCTTGATGCCCTTGGTAGAAATTGTTCCCAGTTTGGCTACGGATCCCCAGGTGCTTGCGCGGTGCGTGGCTTCCGTTGCCGCTTGGGGCAAAACTGGCGTTGTGGCCAAAGACAGTCCGGGCTTCATTGTGAACCGAGTGGCGCGCCCCTACTACGCGGAGGCGATGAACATCTTGGAAGAAGGCCTGGCGGATGTTCCTACAATTGATTGGGCGATGACAGAACTAGCGGGCTTCCGAATGGGCCCCTTCGCCCTCATGGACTTGATCGGACACGATGTTAACTATACCGTGACCGAAACCGTTTGGACGCAGTTCTATTATTCCCCCCGCTTCCGACCAAATCTCTCCCAAAAGCGCCTCTTGGAAGCAGGCTGGCTCGGCAAGAAAACGGGCCGAGGCTTTTACGATTACCGCGACGGAGCCCATGCGCAAACACCCACAAAGGACACCACGTTGGGGGAGGCCATTGTGCACCGAATCCTAGCCCTACTAATCAACGAAGCCGCAGATGCTATTTACCGAGGCATCGCCAGTCCCGCCGACCTAGAAACGGCCATGACCAAAGGGGTCAATTATCCCAAAGGATTATTGGCATGGGGCCAAGAATGGGGATTTGATCGCGCCGAAGCCACGCTTCGCGCCCTGCACAGCCGCACCGGCGACCCTCGCTACTTCCCAAATCCGCTTTTACAAGACTGGGCGGCCAAAGCTCCCACATTTTAACTACGTATATGTCAGCGCCTATGTTTGAACACGCGATCCACCGGGTTCGCAATTGGAGCCATGAGGAATATGGCCAAAACTTGTCCGCGTTCATGGACGAACAGCCGGCCCTATTTGGCTTCTTGCTCAATTTATCCGAGGAATTCGAGGACGATGAACATGAGCAGTTGGTGCGTTCGGCCCTATTGCTCCGAGAAGGATTTCGCCTGGCGGCTATTGCAGTTAAGCCAATTAGCAACTTGGTCATCGAAGACGTCACCCGCGGAGTGGTGGAAGCATTCGAGGCCCTCGAGGCCAACGACACCATGAACGTGGATACTGTGACCGAGGCATCTCGCAGCCCCTTTGTCTTTGCCGAAGTGCGAAACTTCCTGCACCAAGAACTGCGCAAGGGCCTTCCTGCTGAGCAACTGCAGCGCCACAACTTGATGCTGCTCATTGACATTCTCATTGGCTGCTTTGAGGAGGCATTAGACATTCCTGAAGGACCAAAGGCGTCGTAACTTTCTGCCATGAACGCCCTTTCCCCCGCCGAAATTGTTCAAAAAATGATGGACCACGATGCCTTCAGCCAGTGGCTGGGGTTGGAAGTGCTGGAAATTGGCGCGGGCCATTGCCGTTTGAAAATGACTGTGCGTCCTGAGATGGTGAATGGGTTTGGCATATCTCATGGCGGAATCACTTTCAGCTTTGCGGATAGTGCATTTGCCTTTGCCAGCAACAGCCGCGGGCAACATGCGGTAAGCATTGAAACGGGCATTTCACATATCAGCCCCGTCTATCCCGGGGACAATCTTATCGCCTCGGCCACAGAGCTTCAAAACGGAAAGAGACTTGCGCGTTATGAGGTGATCGTAAAGCGGGAGGAAGAACCGGTCGCGTTATTCAAAGGAACCGTGTATAAAAAAGACCAGCCATGGATTTGACCCCTTACATCATTGACGGCGTTCGCAGCCCCATTGGATCCTTTGGTGGGGCTTTGAGCGATGTCCGCGCGGACGACCTAGCGGCTCATGCTATTTCTTCCCTCATGGAGCGCCACCCTAGCCTGGACCCTGCAGCCGTGGCGGATGTCCTTTTGGGCTGTGCCAACCAAGCTGGGGAAGACAACAGAAACGTGGCTCGAATGGCCAGTTTATTGGCAGGCTTACCCACCTCTGTTCCTGCAGAAACAGTGAACCGTCTTTGCGCTTCCGGATTGAGCGCGGTGCAACAAGCGGCCCGCGCCATGACGCATGGCGATGGGGATGTTTTTATCGCAGGCGGGGTAGAGCACATGACGCGCGCACCCTATGTCATGAGCAAATCCGGCCGCCCCTACGGCACCGATAGCCAATTGTACGACTCTTCCTTTGGCTGGCGCTTTATCAATCCGGTCATGCGGGACCGCTATGGGGTGGACGCGATGGGCGAGACCGCAGAAAACCTAGTGGACCAGTACAGCATTTCACGAGAGGACCAAGACGCTTTTGCCCTTTGGAGCCAGCAGAAGACGGCGTCAGCAAAAGCGGCTGGACACTTCGATGCGGACATTGTTCCTGTAGCTATCCCACAGCGAAAAGGCGACCCTATCTGGGTTTCACAGGATGAATTCCCCAAGCCCCAAACCACGCTGGAGGCTCTATCGGCTTTGCGCCCAGCGTTTAGAAAGAACGGGACGGTGACAGCCGGAAACGCTAGTGGCCTAAACGATGGGTCAGCGGCTTTGCTTATGGCCACAGGGGAAGGGGTCAAGGCGCATGACTTCACCCCATTGGCCCGGGTAGTGGCCGGCGCGGTGGCAGGGGTAGAGCCCCGCACCATGGGCATTGGCCCGGTTCCCGCTACGCAAAAGGTCTTGGCGAAGTCTGGCCTTCGCTTGGAGGACATGGATGTGATCGAACTCAATGAAGCCTTTGCCGCCCAATCTTTGGCTTGCACGCGTGCTCTGGGTTTAGACGATCGCGACACCCGCGTCAATCCGTATGGAGGGGCCATTGCATTGGGCCATCCCTTAGGCATGTCGGGCGCAAGAATCGCCCTTCAAGCTGCCCGCTACTTGCAACGCACGCAAGGGCGGTATGCGTTAGTTGCCATGTGCATTGGCGTGGGCCAGGGCTATGCGCTAATCCTCGAACGCGCCTAACGATGTTTTACGAATTCAACGGCCTCAAACCCATTGTTCACCCGAGCGCATTTGTGCACCCTCAAGCGAACGTGACGGGGGATGTTTGGATTGAAGCAAACGTGTACATCGGTCCCGGGGCCGTTTTGCGTGGCGACTGGGGCCGAATCACCGTCATGGAGGGCGCCAACGTTCAAGAGAATTGTGTGGTGCACGTTTTCCCGGGAAAGGATGTGGTACTCGAACCTTCCGCGCACATCGGCCATGGCGCTATTGTTCACGGGGCACATGTGGGCCGAAACTGCCTGGTGGGCATGAACGCCGTACTCATGGACGATGTCGTTCTGGGACCCGAGTGTATTGTGGGGGCACTCGCTTTTGTGCCCCAAGGCATGCAAATTCCCGCTCGCTCTGTGGTGGTGGGCAATCCGGCCAAAATCGTCAAAGAAGTTTCGGACGAACAGATCGCCTGGAAGACAGAAGGGACGGCCTGGTACCAGCGCCTACCTCAAGAATGTGAAAATAGTTTAATGGCCTGTGAGCCTTTGACCGGCCCAGAGCCGAACCGCCCTCGTTCTGAGGGCGGATACTCCCCTCGTTGAGTCTCGCCATCCCTTTATGAATAAGGGCTGCCGTGTTTTTGATGCCCCAAATGTTAGTCACTCTAAACAAAGTTGCATATGATACATTTTACAAGAAAAATGCGTCAAAAAATGGCTTTTATAAATGTTTAAAGCGCAAAAAGTCACAACTTATTAACATCTAATAAAATTAATTTCCATAATTTAGGTGACTATTTACCAAAATCTCTAATCGCATGAAACAAAAATTAACTCTATGGTTAGCGTGTTTTGTCTTCCTCCTAACGGGAAGTCTGAGCGCGCAAACCTACGGCTGGTGGGACTCAGGTGCCAACGCCGGAAACCCAGGGGGTGTGCGAACGGGCTATGACTATTATCAAAGTAGTACGAGCTCTGGTTACACGAATATCCACGACAACACGGCTGGATCTGGTGCCTCCTCAAATGAATGGTCAGCTGCACAGACTATACCATTCTCGTTCAACTTTTACGGTTCAGCAGTAAGTAAATTCTGCGTAAGTAAAAATGGCTTAATGACTTTTGACACTACTGTGGCGTCAACGGTTGTAGACACAAGTCTGAACGACAACAGCGCGTTGCCAAACAGTGCGCTGCCAAACAACACCATCGCATTTTGGGATGCATTTAACCCACCCTTGGCATCAAATGATGATGTATTCATGGGAGTTGAGGGAACGGCTCCAAATCGCCAACTATGGGTTGTTTACCATTCATATAGAATTGGCACACTCTCGTATGCATACTTTGCATTTGTACTTGAAGAGACCACCAATAGCATCTACCTGGTAGACATGAACTACGTCGGCTCTGGAGCTGGAACGTTTACAAAAGGACTTCAAGTAAATAGTACCACGGCTTTTGAAGTAACTGGATCGCCAAATATTGGAGTGCAGTATGTTGGTTTAAACTATCCTGATAACACCTATGTCACTTTTGCTTGGGGAACTTGTTTCCAAACGGGAGGGTTGAACGCGACAGATATTGCTGACGTCTCATTCAAAGCCAACTGGTCAAGTAATAATACTCCGATTGGTGCTCAAGTTCGATACCGTACGTCGGGTTCAACGGGCGCATATACGGTGTTGAATGTTGCCGGATCTGGTTCAACAGTTAGTGGTTTAATGGCCACGACAGACTATGACTGGAGTGTCCGTGAGATTTGCGCAGCAGGAGATACAACATCCTGGTCTTCTGACGTAACAACGACGACAGCGGCTTGTGGACTTACAAGCCAGTGTCAGTATACCGTATACATGGTGGACTCTTGGGGTGATGGTTGGAACGGCAACGTGATTGACTTTAGTCAAGGTGGCGTATCTGCAGGAACAGTGACTCTAGCTTCTGGTTCTTCGGGCATGGCCACTGTCAATTTGTGTTCAGGCGATTCAGTGACCGTAAGTGTTGCAACCCTAGGCTCATACACCTATGAAGTTGGCTTCACGGTAGTTGATCCAAATGGCGACACTGTTTTGGTTCGCAATTATGGATCCTCATCTACGGCATCCTTCACGGCCACTACTGTTTTTGGAACGTTCTTGGCTTCTTGCAGTTGCGCTCCTCAATACCAGTGCTCGTACACAGTGAACATGACGGATAGCTATGGTGACGGCTGGAATGGAAATATTATTTCGTTTCTTCAAAACGGCCAGGTTGCGGGTTCCGTAGGATCTACGTTTACGAATGGTTTCGCAGCAACAGAATACATTTCACTTTGCCCGGATGACACGGTGACGGTTGTTGTGGGCACACTGGGTTCTTGGACCATGGAGGTTGGCTTTACGGTTGTGAATCCAAACGGCATCGTCGTTTTCACACACACCGCTGGTAATACATTTACAGCAAGCACTGTATTTGGCCAATTCTCTTCTCCTTGTTTAACGCCTTCATGCCCTGTAACAGATACGTTGAGTATTCCTGCTCAGTCCTCTTGTGGTGTAGCTGGCGTAACCTTCACGGCTTCTGCTGCCAACCCGAACAACACAGTTCTTTGGTTGGACGCTAACAACGCAGTGATTGCCATGGGCAATAGCTTCACTACGCCACCAGTAACAGCGGCAGTAAGCTATGGTGCAACTGTTTATGCCGATGATAATAGCGCAGGCCCTGTGCACTTTGGACCCCCAACTACCTTGACGGGTGGATTCGGCAACTTCACCAATGGTATGTGGTTCTCTGTACAGAAGCCCATGACGCTGGATTCTATTTCTGTCATTTCCAATGGTTTGGTCAACTTCCAAGTTCGCATTTCTGAAGGCGGAGGCAACAAGACTTCTGGCCATAGTGGTGCGGAATTGATGCGCTCTGACACGATTTCTGTTGCGGTAGCAGGTACGCATCAAGTTCCTGTTGGCCTCGCCTTGATGCCGGGCACCTATTATATCAACATGGCATTCTTGGGCGGCACAACGGGCCAGCTGCACCGCGCAACAGCAGGCGGAGCATACCCATACACGGTTGCTGGTGTGGCCTCTTTGGATTCTGTTCAGTTCGGTACCACAAACGTTCGTGTTTATTATGCCTATGACTGGGTTGTCTCTGAGGGCTGCGTAGGTCCCATTACCGCGGCCTCTGCTACACCTGGAGCGGCGCCGGCAGCAACGGTTATCCCATATAATGTTGACTTTAACAGTGGTATTCCTTGCGACTGGACATCAGATGCGGGCAACCCGATGTGGGAGGGCGTAACCAGTTATGGTTCATCCTCGATCAACGGATCGGCTTTCGTCATGATTGATGATGACGCGGCTGGCTCCTCTGCAGGCGCTGTTAATGCTTCATTGACTTCCCCAGTGATCCCTGCGATGGGTTATGACACCATTACGGTCGAGTTTGATCACTACTGGAGAAGTTACCCAGGAACGGCTGGTTACGTTGAGGTATTTGACGGCAGCAACTGGGTAACGGTTGATACCATGACGGCTACTCGTGGCTCTTGGACGGCCCCCGTTCATGAGAATTACAACGTTACGGCATACCAAAACATGGATTTCCAAGTTCGACTGCGTTACAGCGATGGATCTGGAACATGGGGTTGGTATTGGGCTGTAGATAATTTTGAGATTGATGGGGTTTTGACGCCATGTACTCAAGTGCGCGTCGAATTGACGACCGACATCTTTGGTTCAGAGAACACGTGGTACATCCAAGATGTGAACACCGGTGTGGTGTGGGCTTCTGGAGGGCCATACGCAAACGTTTCTCCGTACAACGCAGCTGCGGCTACTCACATAGACACCGTTTGTATCCCTGACAATGGTACCTACGAGTTCCGGATTGAAGACTCTTACGGCGACGGTCTGGATGATGGCACAAATGCAGGTTGGTACCAAGTAGACATTTTGTGCCCATGGGGAGCAAACAATGTGATTACCATTGATACCACATTGGCTGGACCAAATGGTGCACCTTGGGGCGCCTTCCACTATGGTAGCACCACGAATCCTCCGATGTACGACTCTACGGTCTTCAACATTTCTTGTACCCAGTACTCAAATGTGACCTTCCAAGTCGACATGAACAAGGTGACACAGAGCTTCACTACGCCTGAAGTCAATGGCTTCTGGAACAACTGGTGTGGTAACTGTAACGCCATGAGCGATCCTGACGGTGACAACATCTGGACGGTAACCTTGCCTTTGGAAGTAGGTAGCTACCAAGAGTTCAAGTACTCTGCGGACGGTTGGAGCATCCAGGAGATGAACGACCCCACGGCATCTTGTACCAACGGTAACACCGTATACACCAACCGTGTATTGACCGTACCTGCTGGTGACACCACGTTGCCCGTAGTTTGCTGGAGCTCTTGTGACGCTTGTTCTATCGAAGTAACCTTCAATGTGAACATGGCATGGGAAGTAGCTAACGGCGCGATCTCTGCGGACGGCATCCACGTAGCGGGCAGCTTCCAAGGCTGGAACCCTGGCTCTACGGAAATGACCGACCCTGACGGTGACGGTATCTACTCTGTAACGGTTGAAATGCCATTGGCTCAGGACTTGTTCTACAAGTTCATCAATGGCAACAACTGGAACGGAGCGGAAGCAAGCGGCGACCTCGCAGCTTGTGGTGTCAGTGATGGCTTCGGTGGCTACAACCGCGCTTCAAGTGTTGGCAATGCCGATACGACGTTTGCGCCTGTATGTTTCACCAAGTGTTAC